>NZ_CP040300.1 GCF_013393945.1 Nostoc sp. TCL26-01 | reverse complement strand
TGGGGACTCTCACCCTAGTATCTGGTTACATCGCTATGAGGCAGCATTGACACTTTTTTTAGGTACTGTTTGATTGGTGGTGTGAATGCCCTCAATCATTGCTCTTTGTCAATGATGGATGAACTAGAGACAATGCCAGGATTGGAGCCTAACAAAGTTTTCCGTTTAATCTCAGCGTGACAAAAAACCATGTAAATCTGAAAAATTGACCCAATCAGGTTTACATTTTTATGTGCGTACAAATAAAAACAAATGTGATTTTGCGCTCAACAATAGAGATTATACTGAGTTATGCACGAAGATTATGCTAATTTTTGATAAAGAATACGTAAATTATTTGGTAAATATACTTAAATTTTCTGGAAGAAAGTAATTATATTGAGTTATTCGCTATACAATACCAGCGATATTTTTTGTATTGAAGCTATAGTGTTTCTGTCACTGCCATAGCATTTCCCGATCATATGAGGTACAGTCTAGTCTCTAATTTCTAGCCTCTAGCCTCAACGAAATGTACCTCACTAAAGCGAGAAATGACTGCTAATGCTAAAGAGAATGATGTTGAATCTTTAGAGGAAGTGGGAGAGGTAGTTATCACAGTCAACAAAACTCAAGCAGTAGTTTGCAGGTTGTGTTGCCAAATATGGAGTCAAATCAATACTAACACCTATGGATAAACCAATTCCTGAGAAATTATCTACCCAAATCGATGCAGGTGTTAAACTCGCTATTGCTCAAGCTATTGAAAGACACCGCCGTTTAGGAGAATCTATTAGTATTTGGGAAAATGGTCAAGTTGTTACATTAACCGCAGAACAAATTCCTCTCCTTGATTCACCTCTACTATCAGTTAGGATAATAGGGGGATAATCTTTCATTGATTATGTTTTTGATGACGATTTTGAATATATTCGGCAACAATTTTTTTACGATTTTCTCGTAATGATAAGTCAGCAGGAGCATCTTGTAGGAGATGTTGAGGATGACCACCTCTACGTTGAACTAGGGTTTGGCGAGGTTTTAAAGTTTGCCAATGTTGATAAATTAGTTTTTTCAGCAGTTCTTCAGATGTAGTATTTTCTTGAGCAATTATTTCTGTTAGGTAGCTTTCTGTTTCTTGATCTAGGTTGATAGATAACATTTTTACCTTACATCATGTTTTTTTATATTTTATATTAACTTCAAAGCGATCGCCTACGGCGGAGCATCGTCGCACTTTCCGAACTAGTGTACGGTGGGTGTCACCCACCGATAATATTCAATGTCAAGGTGCGTTACAGTGAGTGAGAAAGTTTAGTTTTTTGTCAGAGATTATCGCCACCTAGCACACGCTACAAGATCAGGCGATGACCGACCTTCTGTCGTAGACCATCGCACTTGGTTTGTGGTTGAGTGTTGTATAATCTTATAGTTGAAGGATAAAATGAGCAAAGTGTAGATTGTATGGCTCGTGATTTATTTCACAACATTGTTAGGTCTGCACTAGAGAAAGAAGGTTGGATAGTTACACATGATCCACTAAATATTCAGTGTGGTGGAGTTGATATTCAGATTGATTTAGGGGCGGAAAGGCTTTTAGCTGCCGAGAAAAATGGAGAGACAATAGCAGTTGAGGTCAAAAATTTTGTCAGTGCTTCTAAAATTTCGGAATTTCACATGGCATTAGGACAGTTTATTAATTATCGGACTGCTTTGCGTGCTGAAGATAGCAGTAGAATCTTGTACTTAGCTGTACCACTGGTTATTTATAATAACTTTTTTAATTTACCTTTTATTCAAACTGTAGTAGGTGAAAACCAATTAAAGCTGATTATTTATAACGTTGATACAGAGGAAATAGAGTCATGGATAAATTAAATAACTATCGGACAATAATTAAAGAATTATTAACAAAATCCCTTCAATATAAGCCTAGTTACGGAGATGTTGAAGTCGAGCCAATTTTTGATACAGAACATGACCATTATCAAATTATTAGCATTGGATGGAACAATCAAAAGCGGATTTATAATCCGATAATGCACCTTGATATCAAAAATAACAAAATTTGGATTCAGCAAAATACAACTGAAGTTGATATTGCTTTAGAACTTATGGAAATGGGAGTGCCTAAACAAGATATTGTCATTGGTTTTCATACCTCAAAAATGCGTCAATTATCGGGATTTGCTGTAGAATAAAACGACCATACATCTGCTCAAAATAATAGTTATAAATTTTCCCGCCCACCTACTTAACTAGTCTAGGAGAGCCATAAATTTAGGCGTTCCGTAAGCGTCAGCCGAATGGAGATTTGATAAGGACGTATTGTTTCTTGTACTACATATCTCTAAACAAATATTTTTAGAGCCTATTTATAAAGTAAATATTAAGGTAGGGTGTGTTACGGCTGTGCAAGGATTTGGGAGTTTGAGAAAGTAAAAATGAGCCGTAACGCACCGAGAAACATGGTGCGTTGAGTGTTGCTATAACGCACCCGACAATTTAAGGTTTACTTTATAAATTACCTCTTACTTCGTTCCATAGTTCACCTGATCAAACCTCGACGCGGTTGTGGTGATGGCTGCTGAGAAATAGACAATTTAGCTTGACGTTGCTGTTGTTTCAGTTCTATCTCATCCTTAACACTTGTTAGTCGTGACTGTAATTGAGGAGAGTTTAGTATTTCAGCCATAGTTTTCATTTCAATAGTTTGCTGCTGCTTCTCCCAAGAGTGATGATTTTCTACCTGGGTTTCGTATTCCTGAAGTTTGGACTGAAGCTGCTGCTGATACGTGACCAATTCTTTGATAGTTCCAATAGTTTGCAATTGCTGCTTTAGTGTCAAGTTATACTTATTACTCAACTTATAAAGCGGAAAATGCTCCATTGCTCTGATAGTTTTCTCTTGGATAGCGTGTTCTAACCACAAACTATCAATTTGTGGCTGGAGCTTACTAATTTCGCTTTCAATAGCTTGTCTATCAATAGGTGTTGGTATTTGAGCCACTGGTTGGGCAAAATATTCCTTGACCGCTTGTTCTAAGTACAGTAGTTCTCGGTCAGTCAGTGCATCGATCGCCTTCTTAAATGCCAATTGATTTTGCTGACCTGAAAAACGTTGTTGCAACCGTTGTTTACGCTCAATATCACTCAACTTTTTAGGTGGTGCTGGTGGTGAATGCCGTTGTTTATTATTGTTATCCCGCCATGCTTTGAGAGTTGAGGCTGCGTAAAACACCTTCTCGTATGCCAGTGGCCCCTGAGTCACAATCAAATCATCAACCCCTTTATCCGGCCCCGGCAATGTCACAATACTGACCGATGCTCCCCGTTCTTCCAACAGTCCCCCAGTACGTGAAATAGCAATCTCTATATTTCGCTGAGTTTCTTCTCGTGTCTCATAGTCAAAGCAGAAAGTTATTTCCCGTTCTGGAGTGGCGAAAACAACTAACTCATCCATGAGCCTAGCTTTTACCTGTTCACCAAACTCATCCTTACTACGATAACCAGCGTAAATTCCCGGCAGTCCGATCGCTGCATGACCCTGGCTCAACAAACTCGCTGCTTTCTTCGCTCCCTCAGTAATCGTGACTGGTAAGTTGTGCTTCCAAACACAATACCAAAATCCACTCTTCTTATCGCTTTCAGTTGGGTTAACACCAGCTTTCTCATAGATACGAAGAGCAATATCATCCGGCACATCTAGCAGGAAGATACTCAAATCGGTTTTGGGTGGATGCTCATATTTAATGACCTTGCCGGGTTTATCAGCCTTCTCTCTGGGATTATTAGGTTTGTAGCATCCCCATAACTTTTTATCAGGTTGATTCCCTGGCTGTAAGTCAGCAAAGGACTTGGGATCAACACCAGCATCACACCACCAGCCCCCATTTTCAATATGAGTATACTTACTTATAATTCCCGACGATAACCTACCTGTGTTAGTGCGTGGCAACTGGTCACTATACATGAGATATTCCCAAGCTTCATGCTCCCATTCTCTAGTCTGATGCAAACTTTTGAAGTTACAGGCGGCAATTTCAGGGTGAATGGCACTACCTTCTACTAATTCTTGCCAGTGTTCAGTGTCCAGTCGTTCAGGGGCTTCATCAACATTACCAGGAGTCCAAAATGCTACCGTGGGCTGTGCTGTTTTGGAGACTGTTTTTTTAATAACAGGCTTGGGAGTAGGAAGCGGAGGCGGAGGAGCAGAGGGGCAAGGGGGCAGAGGGGAAATACTGGGCAGGAGAGTAGAGGGGCAGAGGGGCAGAGGGGAAGACTCAGTGTAGGATTGCTCCTCCGCTCCCCTGCTCCTCTGCCCCTCCGCCTCCATAATGGGTGTTTTAGCTACAATCGCAGCAGTTATAACCATTTCTTTCTCTAATTCTGATTGGCGCTGCTTTTCTAACTCCTTCTGCCGAAGTAGGAAAAGTGCATTTTCCTTGGCTCTACTTGATTGCGCTAGGGCTAGTAGATGGTTTTTATCTTCTGTATACAGTTTCAATTCATACCTAGCACGGCTAACCGCAACATAAAAGCTTTCTTGCCCAATGGTGTTATCAGCAGCTATCAATACTCGGTCAGCAGTTTTACCTTGACTACTATATGTAGTGCTGACGATCGCATAATCTAAATGTTGTGCTTGTTGCAGGTTAATAAATTCAGTTTGACCGCTATCGAAATACTCGATTTGAGCGTTAGACCCAGCGATTGCTCTAACTACAAACTCCTGACCGTTACGCCGTCCTAATTGTCGGTCGTTCTTTGTCCAGCGTAGGCGATCGCCCTCCGCAATTTCAATCTGTTGGCGTTGATAAACCGCCTTACTAAATCCTGTATCTACCTGAAAGTGCTTCCCATCACTAGCTTTGAGCGTTAGTTGGTCATTGTCCTTACCCACCACTTCATAAAGCTGTCCTTTCTCCAGTCCCCGACGTTTGTAATTGCGGGTAGGCATAACCATATCACCCAATTCAAAGTTATGGGTGTAGCGCATTTGTACTGAGGTTAAGTCCTTGGCTTGCAGTTGGGTGATGCTGGTTGCAGTTCCTAAACTGCCTTCAGTTTTCAAATGCTCCCGAATTGCTTGGGTAATTTCCAACCGTTCTTTATTGGTTCCAGCTAATACCAGGGTTCGCGTTCGTTGTTCTGGTGTGGCTGTTACATACTCGTGGGCAATCGCTGCAATTTTGGATTCTGCTGTGACAGTCTGAATACAACCGTTTTCATCAAGTCGTGAAAATCCTTCCTCAATCCGACCAGAAGCAATTAAGTCTACTGCCAATTTCAATTTCGGCGCACGTTGTCTTAAAGATTCGTTGAGATGGCTGGTTTTAATTCCTGCCTGTTGCAGAGATTTGAACGGGTTGCCAGCCTCTACTGCTGATAACTGTTTTGTGTCTCCCACTAACAGCACTCTGGCTTGCTCAAGGGTTGCTCGTTCTAAAAGGGCAAGGGCATCTTTAGCACTCAGTAACCCTGCTTCGTCCACAATCCAAATTTGATGAGATTCAATCTCTTGGGGTGGTTCAGAAACTAGCAATCTAGCAACAGTTTCAGCTTGAATATCCAACTCTTGACCCAAAACCCTAGCAGCCATCGAACTGGGGGCAAAGCCTTTGATGGTGTAGCCAGATGCTGCGGCGATTTCCTTCAATTCCTTAAGTGCGAAAGTTTTACCAGCACCGGCTACCCCCTGCCATGCCATAAATTGGTCTGTTGTGGTTGCCGCCACTAGGACTGCGCGACGTTGATCTGTGTTTAAAGCAGTCTTCTCCAGATGACTTTCAACTACCTCTGGGTGGGCGAGTGGGCTAACTTGACCCTGCCCAGACTGCATCAATTTAATAGTTGCTAGTTCTCGGTTGACTGCTGCTAGGGTTGTAAAGTCGCGGTTTTTCTGAGACAGACTGAGTAATTCAGAGTTAGTTTTAACTAGCGGATCAATCTGGCTAACATCTGTGGCTAAACCTTGGTTGAGGATAAATTTTTCTAAATCTTCCTGGGTGAAAGCGACATTTCTTTCCGAGCAATGAGCGATCGCCTCCTCTAAATTTTCATAGCTGACTAAGCGGGGTTGTAGCTCCGGCTGCGCTTCAAGAGGTTGTACAAACTTGATCCCCAATGTAGCCGCTTCTTCTCTCCACTTGACTTTTAACTCCACAGGGTTAATTTTCTGCTTCAAGTTACGGGTTGCAGTCCAAGCCGCTTCACGTTCTGCCCAAGTTGAGTTTTCGCCTGCTGCACTTAATATTTGCTGCCGTCGTTTAGAAAACTCCTTTAAATCCTCTTGCTGAAAACCCTTAATTTCAAACTGCCCATGATTCCTAGCTTCCACCTCATACCCTAATTTTTGCACCTCAAGAGCTAGGTAGTTCTGGTACACCATGCCCAGAAATTTCTTATTTTTGAAAATTTCATCGTTGAGGAGACTGTACCATGAGGCAAGAGCAGGGGGAGATGGCGAGGCAGGGGGATCTGGGGAAGAAAGAAAGTTTTTCCGGTCTTCTTCATCTTCTTCTGCTTTCTTCTCCCCCCCCTGCTTCCCCTGCACCCCCCGCTTCCCCTGCTCTAGATAGGTCATATTCATGACCAGAGCATGAGTATGCAGATGCGGGTCTAGTTCCCTGGTTTCAATGTGGTCAAACTCCGCAACTACTAAATTTCCTGTTCTGGTAGTTTCCCTTAGAGTATTTGTTGTTACCCTAGTGTAGCTATAGCGTTCTTCTATCAATTCTAAAGTTTTTTGCACCGCTAACTGATGGGCAGTGATCAGCCTTTCATCACCGCCCACTAACGCCTGTAAACTGACACTTTTCGGTGCAGAGAAAGTAAAGTCAGTAGCCGCCCGTCGTTGTGATGAGTCTAATTTTCTAGCACAGAGGTTTTGGCTGCCGTCAGGCGATCGCCCATTGACGACGTTAGAAAATGTTTCTTGATGATCTACTGCTCCAGATAGTCCCAATTTTTTCGCACCCTTACCAGACCAGCGTGAAGTACCTTCTTGGTAATACCCTTCCATGAAGTAATGTACTGCTTGCTGTGGTTCTGAGTTCTTGCCTGTTAACACTGCCCACTCCTCTCATAGAATGTCAGGTTTAGTGGTTGAAACAGTTCAGGTATTTGATCAGGATTGCTAATTATAAATTCAAGTCCTATATCCACATAATTGTTGAGTTCGCTTGTTACGTTTTTAAAGTGCTTAACATCAATACACCACACTTTGAAAGAGGTATAACAATTAGGTTTTAGCTCATAAAAGAATTTTTCACTCTTGGGCAGTTCTTGAAATATTCCCACTGCCTCTGCATGGTATTTACAAAAATTAAAACCCACCCAATTGACTTTTTTGAAATAAATTACCCGAATCACTACACCAGAAGAATATTGTTTTCTGGGTGATAGTTGACTACTCCAGTAATGGCTATTCTCCCAAAAGCATATCGACATCATTTGATGCGCTTGGGTCTTTAAAAGCGTTGAACTTACTTTCTGTAGTGCTTGATAATTCAAAACTTAATATTAGTTAATAAAATTTTTCTGCACAATCAAATTTTAAATCCAACTCGATTTTTCTGCACAAACTTTTTGGCGTACTGTGCGAGAATTTTTAGGGGAGTCCAGAGGGGTTTCCCCTTTGGGAGATATTGGGAGATATTGGGAAATGTCGGTATATATCTAACAATTATTGGTGCTGTTTGGTGACTTTTAAGATTAATGACAATCCTGTCAATAATCTCTAATCATCATTTTAATTCTTGGGATTAATTGGGAAGTATTGGGAGAAATATCTTCCTTTTGGTGAATATATTTTTTCTTTGTAGGGTAATATTGGTATTTATTAGAACTCAAATAACTTCTTGAGAGTTCCCATTCATAAATAGAGTGTTTTTTTGGCAGAATAGACCATGATCTTACCCAAACCATTGAAAAATCGTGGCTAATTTTTATTAGCAGAATTTCGCAATTAATAGTCTCAAAAAAAGAGGTAGCTGGCAGTGAATTTATTGCTCAGTCTTGACCCTGGTTCTTCGATGACCAAGATGATTTACCGTGTCCTTGATTCCACACCATACAAGCCCCCAGAATTATTTTGTATGGAACCAGAGTTAATCGCCATTGCTAAAGAATCAATTGACCTATACAAGTCAGGTAGGCTCAATAGCCCCAATCCAGAAAATGAGGCTTGGGTAGAATTTGACTCTGAATATTATGCAGTAGGATTTCTAGCACAAAAGCATTTTGAGGCTCAGGTCAAGTTGTCGGAACTCAAGTATGAAAATGCCATTCCCAAAGTATTAGCAGCAGTAGGAGCGATCGCCACAAAATGGGGATTGGGAACAAGCTTTACTTTATCACTGGCGCTGTTGTTGCCTTATGGGGAATGGGAAGATAGAGAGCGATTGGAAAGGGGTTTAACGGCGGCGTTGTCTAACTTCTCCTTCCGTAGTCAGCAGTTTTCTGTAAACTTGGAATGCTTTGAATGTATGCCCGAAGGTGGGGGACTGGTACTAACCCGCAGCAAAAAACTGGGGGCGAATTTCAATCAGTTGAGTATAGCTGTGTTGATGTTCGGCTTTCGGGACATCTCCGCCGTCAGGTTTGAGCGCGGATTATCTTCTGGTTCATCAGCTAGCTTGGGGTTGGCTTGGATGTTAGAAAAAATCAAAAACCGCACTTCCGGGCAGAATCTACAAGATTTATTGTGGGCGATTCATCAATCAGGAGCTACCCCCAAAGCCAAATACTTTAAATCTTTAGCCAGGAGCAAGAAAGCTGAGTTTAGAGCCGAGGAAGTCACACAAATTATTGAAGTGGCAACTATGGCACGTAAGGAATACTGGGCGAAGGTATCAGATTGGCTCAAAAGTCATGTTCCTGCCAACGTGGATCAGGTGATTATCGGTGGCGGCACATCTGAATATCTAAGTAACGAGCTAAAAGCCTTTTTTGCTCACACCAAAATTTCCTGGGCAGCTGAATTAGAAGAGGATGTGCGCCTAGCGTTTAACTTACCTCCGCACAAAGATGCGCTGATTCTCCGTGTGACCGATGTTTACGGATTATTTCGATACTTGCAAAATCAGGTGACTTATTTGCCTGTGAATGCTCTAACAGATGCGTAATTATGGAAAATAACACCATACTAGAAGATTTGGAATTTCGTCTACGCACCAGAACCTTCCCAGATACTTCAGAAGCTATCTTACTGAACTATCTCAACTCTAAAGCTACTCTCTATCCTTCCAAGGATATGGCAATGATTGCACTGATGAGTTATTGGCTACCGTTAGCCTATCGTGCTGCTGGTTATGGAGCTAAGGAGAATCTAGAACAAAGCATTAAAGATTGCATATATCGCTTGAAGCTTCACCAGCAGTATTTGCAAGAAATGCTGACAGGAGGTTTAGGGAGTATGGCAAATGATTTAATTGAGTCTCCACCGACAAATAGCCACCTGGGTCAATTGTCAACAACTCAGCCTGAGCAGTCCTTGGTGACTAACAATGTACAAGACAACCCCGCAGACGTGACTACTCTTCAACCAAATGATCTGCCTGTGGACACTCCAAGGGAAGAACAAGAGTGGTTTAATCCGCTGGAACCTCGATAGCACAACATGACCAGAAGTCAGAAGTCAGAATACATCCGTCAGAATACCCCATGCCTAAAGTCAGGGGTTTCAAGTAAGGAAAAATTTTCTTATCTCCACGATTAAAATCGGGGGCTTTAAACCACGATTCATCCACCGGTCGCACAGAATCCCAACTGAATTCTGGCTCCTGAATTCTTATTCGGTAATTTCACTTCAATTTGAGCGAGGAATTCCTTTATGTATCGTCAAGAAGAACTGTCTTCAAGCATTACACCAGAAGAAATCATGAGAACTTTGTCTCTCTGTGGTATACCCCAGAAAGAACAATATACAGAGGATGAAGCTGACTGTTTCCGTGAATGTCGTCAGCTCATTGAACAGGGTAAAACTGACTCTGAGGTGATGGAGTTGTTAAAGCAACGTGATACTGTAGCAACTAAAGCTATGCCAAAACCTAAGAGATCAAAAAATTCTCCTAGCTCAGATGAATCCCAGTCAGATGAGCCATCTGTCGATAGTGAACCAAAAGATATTTCTCAATTACTGTCATTAGCCAAGGAGCGAGTAGGCGCTAAAATTACGCTTGGTGAATCTCTCTTAATTTTGCAAGCTTGTGGACTAAAAGACCAGGATGAATATAACCAAGCCGAGTGCGATCGCTTTTTTGAGGCTTGTGATTTAATCAAAAATCAACACAAATCTTTTGAGGAGGTTGCACAATATTTCGGGCTGAATAACTCGACACCAGATGTAGATACAGATAAACTTTTGGAACAGCTAGGAGATACTACGGCTTTATTGGGTGAGGAGGAGCGAGAGTTAATTAGGGAAATGGTGCGACAGAAGGCCAAGGGTGATATGGCTGGGTTGCCCAAGTTATATTTGCAATCTTTATTAGAGGAGATGAAATCATCTGCTTTTCAACAGGAATGGCAGCAACTACGAGAGGCGTTTAGAGCTAAGGTCATGGGAAAAAAGCCGATTTCCCCAGTATTCCAGCCGCAGCCGCCTTTAATGAGCTTGCCGCCGACATCGGAGAATGGGTCAACATCAGAATAGCTGAGGAAAAGCGTACTATTGAGGTCAAAGCACATAAAATTATTGAGGAAAAAGCCAAGCTTCGGGCAACCCAAATAGCTTTGACCAAACTTAATGAATCACAGCAATGGATTGAGACTGAACAGAAGCAAGCGACACTACGTAGTCAGCGATCTCAGCAATTCCGAATAAATTTAATTCATTTTGCTCGTTGGATTGGTTCTGGTTGGTCTGGCTGGTTAATTTATCTGGGGTCGTTTGCAATTTACTTATCCTTGGGTTTCGCTTTAGGTGTCAACTTTCCTTCAGCGATCGCCTGTCCCAATACCAAAAGTTACTGCTACCTTTTGCGGTTGCATAAAGAGACTGTGGTTATTCCTAGTGATTACATCAAACAAACATCTCCAAAAAAATCCAATCGTCAACGTTAATTAGTCTTGCTGTTTTCAAGATTGACAAATGATTTTTCTCAAAATTGATTTGTCAATTGGTCAACTAAAGTCGCAATTCGGAGGTCGGAATTCGGAAATACTTTTACTTCCGACTTCCGAATTGTTTTAGTCATTTTTTAAAAGTGAGATGGTAGTTATTAACTACCATCTTGATTTTATTAGTGACGGCTAAAAACGTAGACTTTGTTATAACTTTCTTCTACTGAATAGTAGTCATCAATAAACCAATCACGGGCTATTGCCTTAAAATCGAGGTAGAAGCTAGGAATACCCATGTCTTCTAAGTTTTTCATCAATCCCTGTTGTTCGATTTGGTCATAAACAAAATCTTCTTCACTTTCATACTCACCCCAGTAATGTTTTTGAAAATCTTCTACACTAGCCTCACTACTGTCATACTCATAATAAGCGGCATAGGCTGCACCATGCTCTGATAATATTTGAGCAAGTTCAGCTAGTTTTTCTATGCTTTCGCATTCAGCAAGGTGAATACCATGCCAGTTTTGAAAATCATGGATCGCCCATTCCTCACAGGCTTCATATTGGCAGCAAGGCGACCAAGATAGCATCCATTCAATATCGTCTTGAATTTCCGAAGCATCTTGTGTACAGTCAATCCAAATTCCGTGTAATTTTCCATTGTTGTATGCAGATAGACAAGCTACATAAATTTGCGGTGCATCATCGTCTTGGCACTCGCGTTCATGCTTGGGAAATGGAAGCAAACAGCTTGCACCTTCAACTATTGGTAAGTCAACACCAGCTAAACTAATTGCTAAATCTACTGCCCTTTGTTCTTTAATAGGAACGATTAAAAGATTGCCTTCAAGATGACAGTTGTAAATCTGTTCAGCAACTAATTGAGCATCTAGTTCTGAGTGAAATATTAGGGTGTTAGAAAACAAATTCATGTGTTACAATCCTTCTAGTATTAGACTCAGAAAAAGCACCTTTAGATTGGTCGTCGGGGGTGCTTTTTCTGTTTTTGATGTAAGAGTTTTGGACTTGGCACTACGCTCTTGGGCTTGATGCTTCGGTCTCGGTTCCGTTGCCGGGAGTCTTTTTGGCACTCCATTTCCTATTTCTCACTCTTTTATTATCCCATATATATATGGGAATTTTCACAATATTTAGTTATTTTTGGATTAAAATAACTAATATATAGCCATATATATACGGGATTTGCTAAGATAAGCTTATAGAAAAAGGCTCATTACTATGGAAAGAAATGATATTGCTACTCGCTTTCAATCAAAAGGAGTAGGAGTAAAATCTGGTGCGAAACCTATATCTGTACTGTTGCCAGACGAATTAGATACTTATGTGCGTAACAAGCCTAATCGTTCCGAATGGCTACGTCAGGTTATAGCTGAGGCCGTAGCTAAAGAGCAAGCTTTAACTTCACAGAAAGATCGATTGTGAATTTTGCTCAGGCGATTCTGCACTCATATATTTGTTATTGTTCTGTGAGGCGCGACGGTGCAGGGGGCTTGTGAAGTGGAGGCGGTCACAAGTATTATTAATACTAGATTTTTATAACCAAAGTAAAAAAATGAGATTGAAGTTTCTTACTTTCAGGTTTTTGAAAATATTTTGAGCATCTCCTACAAGGAGATAATTGCTACTACAAATTAAGCAAGAAATAGCATCATGCCCCTTGATAAAGGGAAAAGCACTAAAAAACAGCAAGCTGAGAATATCAGTTCCCGGTATCTATCAACTACCATTTTCTCATACAACTAGCTCTACTTAACTTAACGCCTATGTGGGTGACTCAGGAACACACATACTCAGGAGTTTTGTACCTATCATCATAAGTGATAACTCCCAACCCTCAAAGATGGCAAAGCATAGCTATTTCTAGCTCTTAACCGAGCATACTTAACTTTAGAAATGAAACTTTTATAAATTGAATAATAAAAAAGAGATATTAGTCAAAATATCACTGAAGAATAACTAGTAATTGTTAATCTTATAAATCAACCAAAAATCATATTTACTCAGCAATAAGAGCAAGTATTCAAATAAATTACCAAAAGTTTTGTATCAGTAAGAATACTGTATTAATACATAAAGTTATTTTTTATTTTTCCGAAATATTACTCATTTAAATTAGATGGCTTTGCGTCTAATTTGAAATAGACTTTCGTATTTTAGGGAATATTTTTTAAAATTAAGCTACTAAGTGGTGTTGCAACTGCCGCTTCAATAGCATCATCAAACTTGGTGCTATTTTCAAAGTTATTGGTATAGCTACATTACTTCAATTTGGACATTAGAGAGAAAATTAAATGGAACTTAATATTGTTTCTAAATTAAACAATACCCATAGTCTTTTACAAGAATTAGGTAATTCAGTTTCACGTTTAGTTAACTCATCTCCTGAAATTTTTGATGATCCTGGTATTAAATCTTGCTTAGAAGGATTTTTAACTGTTTATCAAGAAGCAGTCCAACGATTAGACAATCCTAGTTTTCGTATTGCAACTATTGGGACAACTTCTTCTGGAAAATCAACCATTGTTAATGCGCTGATTGGTCGTAAAATTGCACCAATTGAAGCAGGTGAGATGAGTGGTGGAGTCCTTACCCTAAAACATTCTCAGGAAGGAAAATTATTCATTGTAGACACAGAGAATGCAGCGTGGGAAACTGGTGAATGGACGGGGTTAAGTGATGACGATTTATATCAACGTATTCGCAGAGTAATGCACTCATATCACGATGCACGTAAAAAGCAAGAGTATGTTGCACCACAACTAACAGCTTATGTTCCTCTTTTACCTGCTTGTGATTCTTCCTTACTAGGCTTACCTGAAGGGATAGGAGTAGAATTGATTGATTTACCTGGGCTTAAATCAGTTCAAGATAGAGCTAATTTGGCAACTATTCAACAACAAGTTAATAAAGCTTTTAGTCTAGTTGCTTTAGATTATATGCAAGTGGATGATGACCATAGAAAACGTCTATTAGAAGAATTAAAGAAAGTTGTCGAATATTTACAGGGACGCACAGATTCAATGATTTTTATCTTGAATCGAGTTGATCAACGAGGAGCAGATGATTTACCTCTAGAAGTGCGAATTAATAAATTAAGAGAAGAAATTAAAGACGTTTTATCACTTCCAGAACTTCCTGATGTTTTGCCTTTTAATGCTCGTCTTTTATATTATGCCCAATGTGCTTGGGGAGCAGGAGCTTTTAACCAAGCATCAAAAGTTGATCAACAGACACGGTTAAAATTCATCCAAGCAATGTTTCAAGATTGTGCTGGGATAATTAAATTAAATACTAAAAAAAATCGAGATTTAAAACATTGGTTTCGTGATATAGAAGATGATATAGACAATAATAAGCCTATTGATGATGAAATCATGCGGCAAATTCTCCACTATTGTTTAGAATGGAGCGGTGGTAGAGAACTTTGGGAACGCTTCCGTATACGAGTTCAAGAATCATTTGCAGAACTGGTAATACTCCCAGCTTTAGTGGATGTATTTGATAACTATTCGGCTTTATCACAATTTCTGGATGTCCTAATTCAAACACGAAAAATTTATAATCAAGAACAAGTTGAGGAAGAAAGGGGTAAATTAAATAAAATTAGACACATTTTACATAAAAATATCAATGAGATAGGCAGAGAATTTAAAGCTGAAATTGAGGATTTAATAGGAGGTTTAAAAACTGATAATCCGCAGATTAGGCTTAAAATTAAAAAAAATGCTGAAAAAAAAGGCCGTAATGGGTTTTCTCTAATTTTTGATGCTGTCAGTGAGGTAGAAGGAGATTTAACGGATGTTTTAATTGTTCCAGTTCGTGATGCTCTTAAAAATAATCAAGGAACTTTTGAATTAAGAGATAGGCTACGGGAAGTTATATCACCTTCCTTAGCTGATGACATCGCTAAAACCTATGATAATGTTAGTCGAAGAATAAGCCAATTTTCTTGTGAGTCAGAATATTTAGTTAAGCGTGTACGTGCTGATGATGAGAAAGGACAGAAAGAACTTGAGCATAATGAACGCCATGTTCGTCTTTTATATCACACTATTAGAGCAGCTATAACAGCCAGAGCAGAGTTCTTTCTCCAAGGAAAATCGAAACAATTTGAACAAGCTTTAGAATCATTAATTGATGAACAAATTGAGAGATTAAAGATTTGTTTCGCTGAAGACAGCCTTGATTCTTCAATTGATTTTGAAAATGCAGCAATAAGTGATTTCCGTAAAAAATTAGCTCAAAATCTACCAACTTTACCTGAGAAATTTTTTGAAATTTCAGATACTATTAAGCAAGATCGTTCTAAAAAGACAGAAATAGTTGGACAGAAAACCGAAAACGTAATACGTACAAAAACAGAAGATGAAAGCTATACAGAATATTATCAAAGTGGTTCGTGTTTTCAAAGTACAAAAAGTAGAACCAAAACAAAACCTGTAACCCGTAGTTATACAGAGTCCGTAACTCGTGATATTACCGCAGATGTAGAATATATTGAACTTTTCCTTCCATCCCCAGATTTAATGGCAAAACAATGGTTAAGTGGAATTGAGAAAGGAAAAGGAAGTTTATGGGATATTTTACTAGACTGGATTCTCAAACGCTTAGATTATGTTAGCTGTATCTTTGAAGATTCTGTTAATGACCTCACTAATCTAGCTGAACGTGCTTTGGAAAAGCAATTAGGCATTATCGAGGATAATTTTGAACATGAAAAACAGTTTTGGCATAATTTTGAAGTACTAAAAGATAATGCAACAGGAATTTATCAAAAGTTAGAAAAAGATTTACGTCAATCTTGATTTTACTTTTATCAAATTTTAGGGAGCATCTTGCTTCCAACTAAAATATTTCATTTCTTAATGATTAATCTTTGATTATGTTTGTTAAAAAATTAAACGAAGTAACTGAACAAATATGCAGTGAATTTCCAGGTCGTAACTCTGTTTATTTTTTTCTATATCATGCTAGTAAAATTTGGTGTAATCAACTTGATTTACCTAAAAATATCGCTGATTATATTCTGAGAGGATATAGCCAGCTAAATCAAATACAAGAATTAACAATTTATATTTATGAAGAATGGAAACCAAAACAGCAACAAAGACTAACATTTTTAGGCTTAGAGAAATATGATGAAGAAAGTCAATTATATAAATTAGTCAACAGAATTTTTGCGCTAATAAATATAAAGAGTCAAAATATGAAAATGATTGCACTTATTGCTTTCGTTATTACAGCAGTTGGTTATTTGCTTTATAAGCTCAATCAACAACCAGAACAGCGAACTCGTGCAGCAGAAACTAGACATATTGATAATTATCCATCTCCCTCAATTCAAAGAATTCCTAAACAATTTTTAGTTTTAGTAATTTCTGCATCACAATCAGATTTTATTAAATTATTAGATGCTAAACAAGTCATTGATATTAAGGATGCAGAAAAACTTTATAAATTTACAAAATATTTATGGCTAGGTTCTGAAAATAACTTTAATCAACAACAAGCCAATCTCAAAAATTATTCAGTGACAGCAGGAGAATCAGAATACGACATTAACTTAGTCTGCCTTGAACTAAAACAAAGTGAAGAAGGATTTAAGCCGAATATTAATCAACTTGATAGATATGATGCTTTTCGTAAATTACCTGATTTAGTCGTTAATTTTACTATATCTCCAAGGCTTCAAATGGAAGCATACGAAAATTTTGAAGTTTATAATCGCTAGAAGTGAGAATAAGAATGTTAATAGATACCACTCTTTTAGTTAATAATCCAGATATTATCAAAGGTTTATTAGATGGCTCGATGAAACGCTATGGTAGTGTTATTCGTTGGGCTGCTGGTACAGAAAATGCAGGCCAAATCGTCCGCCATTTAGTAGAAGCGCCAGGAGTAACTAATACAGTAATTAGCGGAGCTAAGGTCATTGGTGAAGGTGTTAATTATTATAAATTATTAGGCATTGAAAAAACTTTATCCTCAGTAATGGGTTTAAGTCAAGTAGCTGCTGGAGCAAGTGTTTTAAATCTTGGTGTCAGTATTCTTGGCTTCGCCTATATGGGCTATAAATTACACCAAATTCAAAAGCAATTAGGTCATATTCAACAGTCTATGGAGGAAGGTTTTGACCGAATGGAAGCAAGCTTATATCGTATTGAAGGTAGTATACAAAAAGGTTTTAGCCAAGTTGGAGTCAGTTTAGATCGTGTTGAGCATCGTTTAAATATTATCTCTGGGCAACTTGGGTATCTTTTTTTATTAGTAGAAGATAACCGACAAAAACAACAAAGTCTTGCTAAAGCTATCTCTCATCTTCATCAAGCAATGTTAATTAAAGAAATTGCTGCTTTAAATGCTGAACTTGATGATCGCAAACGCTTTCCCGATGAATCATCTAGAGAATCCCTAAAAGTCGCTTCTAGAGTACGTTTATTTTTAGCTAACCAAGCTCTACAAGCTACTCCAGAATTAGATGCTGAATTAATGCTCAATACTGATATATCTATTCAAGGTTGGGCTGTAGCCACAGCAACAGAAGCGCAACTTCTCTTAGAAATTGGTCAACATCAAGAAGCTAGAGAATTACTAGCTATAGAAGTACCAAAATTTAAACAAGTAGCAGAAAGATGGGGCAATGAATTAATTAGTGATGAAAACCCTTATTTATCTACAACTTATCGCTTTAATCATTCTCGTTTTCAAGAGTATATTACTCCAGAAAGGGTAGAAAGAATTGTAGAAATTTCTCCCAGCGATCGCACACTATCTTCTGAGCATATTCGCACTAAAAAAATTCATGTTGATGTAGAGTTTGAAATGTCCCATAGCTCCCAGTGGGATCAAACATGGTTACATCGTCAAATTGCAATAGCTGAATATTTAGATACTCTAAGCGAACTTTCAGCAAGATTAGACGGTTTACAATCTTTTGCTGCTTTATGTGAAAGTAAAAATGTTAGCAGTAGCCGACATCTTTTACCAGATTATAATGCTGCAACCGGATTATATGTCTTACAACCTAATGAATAAGCACTTGCATATATATCATTTTAGCTACATCTGAGTTTTTGAGGGTTTGAAGAGATCAAGCTCAAATGGAGATTGGAATCAATGATTTTTAAAATTTATGAGCTATTTGCTGATGATAATTGATGCAAGTAAGAAATAAAAGTAAGAAAAAGTTTGATTACCAAGCTAAAAAGCTTTAATGATAAGGGTTTTGAAAGCCAACACGTCATATAGCAGGATTGCTTGGTCGGGGCTACATCTAGAAAAATCAGATTATAGAACCATTATTCACGTAAGTATAGAGATAACATTAATTATTACTATAAAAACTATAGATAGCAGTTGGTTTTAGCCAAAATCCGGTGTTTTTACATAGGTAATACGGAATTCTTATAGTTATCATGTAGCCAATAATGCGACCACATTAGTGGCAAAGTATTCGTCTAATTAGTTCTGGGTGAAAGTAAGCAGGTTAACTTAATCCGCGCTTGCTTAATTTCAGTATGGGAGATGCCTGTGGGGGGCTGCGCCTACGCAGTTTTGACGTGCAGTTTTTAAGACTAGTGAAGAAAACAAATGTAATGAAAACCTTATTTGAAATTTGTAGCCCTCGCCCTGACATATTAAAAGGGGATATTCGAGAATCTGATTTCGCAGCAGATTTAGCTCAGGTCATCACTGGTACAGCACCACCAGAGTATGCTTTACCAAACAAATTCTTTGCCAATACTCACCCTACTCAAGGGTTAAAAGCATTATTAAAAACTGTTTGTCAAAGGCTGCAAGGCGTGGGCGGTTCCGCCGTGTTGCGTTTGGATACTCAATATGGTGGTGGTAAAACTCACAGCTTGATTGCTTTGACTCATGCTGCACAAGGGATGCAAGGTGTAGAAAATATTCAGGAATTTATTGACCCTGAACTCGTCCCCAAAACTACAGTTAGACTGGCTGTTTTTGACGGAGAAAATGCAGACCCGGTGAATGGTAGACCTCTCGGTGATGGTTTAAGAGCTTACACGCCTTGGGGAGAACTGGCTTATGGATTAGCTGGGGTAGCTGGATATGAGAAAGTACGTAAAAGTGATATAGAAAAAGTTGCACCAGGGGCGGCTACGATTCAGGAGTTATTTGGTGATCAACCAGTATTAATTCTATTAGATGAATTATCTATATATTTACGCAAAATTAAAGGCAGAAAAGAACAAGACCAACTCACACCTTTTCTGACTGCTTTATTTAAAGCTGTGAGTTCTTACGCAAAAGCTTGTGTAGTTTTTACTTTAGCAGTTGGTAAAGAAGGGAAAGCCACAGATGCTTATTCCCAAGAAAATGAGTTCGTAGCAGAAAAACTTGATGAAGCTACTAAAGTAGCAGGTCGAGTAGCCACACTTTTAAACCCAACGACCGAACAAGAAACTGTACAGGTTTTGCGCCGCCGATTATTTTCTTATATTGATGAAGATGCAGCCGAGGAAGTAATTCGTAATTACGAGCAATTATGGATGACTCATCGCAGTGATTTACCAACTGAACGGGTGAATGCAGACAGAGTAACTGATTTTCGCAATGGTTTTCCTTTTCATTCGGGGTTGATGGATTTATTTACAGATAAACTCTCAACGCTGAGTACCTTTCAGCGTGTCAGAGGAATGTTGAGGTTACTGACACGAACCATTGCTCATCTTTGGCAAGAACAACCTGCAAATACCTACGCTATTCATTTACATCATGTTAATCCCGGCTACATTCCCATTCGAGATGAGATTACCACTCGTTTAGAATTAGGGCGTTTTGACCCTGTGATGCAAAATGACGTAGCAGCAACCGAAAAAGAAACTTCCCTAGCACAACAGTTAGATGCTAAATGGTATGCGGGTTTAGCTCCCTATGCTTCTTTTGTCGCTCGTAATATTCTTTGGAATACCTTTGCGTTTAATGACAGTTTACAAGGTATAGACGAGGTAAATCTGCGTTACGCTATCCTCGCCTCTGGTTTGGATATCAGTTTTATTAATGATGCGCGTCAGAGGTTTATTGCTGAATCTGCCTATTTAGATGACCGTCCGGTTGCACCGTTACGGTTTTTAACAGAAGTCAATCTTGGTGTTCTCATTCGCCGCCAGACAAAACAGGTGGATACGAACGAAGCCAGAAATCTGTTGCAAGACCGGATTCGTACTATTTTTTCGGCTGGGAAAACCTTTAATTTGATTCCCTTTGCAGGTGGAGCCTACGATGTAGCTGATGATGTAGCGGACGGTAAACCCAACTTGGTACTGATTAGCTACGATGCTGAGACAGTTCGTAATGAAGCGGTGACAGTACCGCAGTTAGTGGAAAATATTTACCGCACTCAAGGTTCTCAAGGAAAGTTTCGTCAATTACTGAATAATTTGGTCTTTCTGGTTGCTGACGATGCCACTCGTGATGAAATGAAGAATAAGATGCTTTATCGCTTGGCATTAGATGCGATGCGATCGCCTGACCGTTTAGCACAATTACCAGAACACCAGCAAGAGAAAGTTAACGAACTTTACAATAAGTCTGAACAAGAATTAGCAATTATTATTCAACAGTGTTATCGTCATCTGTTTTACCCGTCTCGTAACCGTCTAGAGGGAGCAAGTGTTGATTTAGCTCATACAGCCTTTGATTTACCTTCTGTTTCCGAACGTCCGGGGAATGGACAACAAGAAATTGTCAAAGCGTTGCTGGATAACCAAAAATTACTCCCACCTAATAGTGATCCTCCTGCACCAAATTATATAAGAGATCAGACACCTTTGAAAAAAGGACAAATCAGCACGGCTGAACTCAGAGCAGAGTTTCGCAAAGACCCCCGGTTTCCCATCATGCTTAGTGATGACCCCTTTATTAAAATGGTGCGGTTGGGGATTGAACAGGGAATTTACGTTTATCAAAGTGGAGATTTACTGTTAGGACAGGGCGACCCTTACGCCGAAATTAAAATTGATGAACAGTCAATTGTTTTTACATCAACTTATGCCAAAGAGCGAGGTATTTGGCCTCGTCCTGTTGTTAAGAAACCAAGTGAAATAATAGAAACTGACACAGGTAATATTGCTGATGGAGATAATCAACCTACCACATCTAAAGTAGGGGAAAAAAGCGGTAGTTATAGCGTTGATACTACCGAAGATTCTAAAGAAATACCTGTAATATCACCTTCTCATCCCAATATTTTCAAAGCAGAAGCACCCTTACGGGAAGCTTTAACCAAAATTTGGGAAGATGCACGCAACGCCCAAATTAAGAAAATTAGCCGACTCAGTTTAAGGGTTTTTGATGGTAGCGACGGATTTAAGCTGCTTGGTGTCATTAATACTGTGTCGGGTGCAGATAAACAAGTAAAACTAAATGCAGAATATGAAACTACTAATAGCAGTAGTTTTAGTATCGAGTTTACAGGACAGGTGAGTGATGCTCAACCGATTAAAGATTTCTTGCAACCTCAATTACGTGCTGCACCTGAAACTCACATAGAAATAACATTTACCTTAACCTACACCAACGGGTTAGACCTCAATACAAATGAACCGGAAACAATAACAGAAAAGCTTGCCAGATTTGCTACTGGTGCAGCTTTTGTAGAAGCTTATGCAGAGGCGTGTTAAAAAATGGTTGTTGCTACTCTTCCCTTAAGTCAATTTTCACATCACCATAATTCTTTCACTAAGAATTTGAGTAAACCTCACTATCAATTAAAAGTAGAAAAGCTGCCAGGAAGCGATTTATCTTTAGAAATTTGGCAGTTACCTTGTCCTGCTACACCACATCTCAAAAATCCTAAACGTGTTGCTGGAATTAAAGGTAGAAATTTCGGTTTGATTGAACATCGTTTACTACGTCAACTCAAACAGATAGATATTGATTTAACCAAATTGCAACGAGGAAAAATCAAAGATTTTGATCTTGATGAAGAACAGGCTTTGAGAATGGGTTTAATGTTTCGCGTGTTAGCACCAATGCGAAATCGGGAAAATATGCGCTGTTGTGCTGAGGGAATTGAAGTTATGGGTAAGGAAGAAGCTGCTTATTGGTTGGGAATGGCGATGCACCGTAAAAATCCCAGACGAGTTTTGATGGCGTTGCGTTGTTTGTTGACAGATCCAAATAAAGATTAAAGGAATAAACAATGACCCGACGTTTGATTGAAGAGTGGCTACCTGTAGCGGAAATTGGTGAGGAAAGTGCTAGAGAAAGACGTTCAATGACTGCTTTACCACCTACTTATTATCTCCATGTTTGGTGGGCAAGGCGACCTTTGGTAGCGTCACGCGCTGCGGTTTTAGCTTCTTTATTACCTGCGGATGTTGATCATGAAAAGTTTCTTCATGTTTTAGGTATTCATGGTGATCCTATTGCAACTCGTAGAAAAATTGATTTAGCGAGAAGGAAAGGAGAACGTTTTGAAGGTGAAGCCTATACTTATAAACGTGCTTTTTCTTATATTCCTTCAGAAGCAGATAGAGAATGGTTAAATTATGAAAGTCGCAGAATAGGTTTAAACAGCCCTACAGTTTTAGATCCAACTGCTGGCGGAGGTAGTATTCCTTTTGAAGCAATAAGATTAGGTTTAAATACGTTTGCTAATGATATTAATCCTGTTGCTTCGCTTATTCTCAAAGCAACTATTGAATTTCCTATAACAAATGGCTTACAGGTTTTAGAAGAATTTAATAGGATTTCTCATAAATTTATCAAGTTACGAGAAGAAAGGTTAAAAGAATTTTATCCTCAAGAACCTAAAGCAAATGCGATTTCAACTAATTATCTTTACGCCCGTACTATATGCTGTCCCTATTGCGAAGGAATTATTCCGCTTTCTCCTAATTGGAAACTTGCACCAGATGGTACAGGAGTACGTTTAAAGCCTGACGTAAATAAGCGTATTTGTGAATTTGAAATCGTCCATAAAAGCAAAGACCAATCAGCCGGAACAGTTAGCCGAGGTGATGCTCAATGTCCTTATCCTGATTGTCATCGAGTTGTGTCAGGTGATGAAATAAAAGCTCAAGCACAAGCAGGAGACATGGGCGACCAATTATTTGCTGTTGTGTATAAAGAAAGAATCGTTTCTACAACCAAAACAGGTAAAACACGAGAGAAATGGGAAAGAGGATACCGTGCGCCTCTATCTAGCGATGATAACTCAGCAGAAATTAAGACAAAGTTAGAGAAAAATTTAATTGAATGGGAAACTTTAGATATTATTCCTATTGAACCTATACCTCATGATATTAATGATGATAGACCAATTCAATATGGAATGCCATTTTGGAGAGATTTATTTCATCCACGTCAACTACTTGGTCATGGTACAAGTGTAGAAGTATTTCGAGAAATATTAGAGAAAGAAGAAGCCCAAGGGACATTAGATGAAGCTACAAAATCAGCATTTATTTATTTAAGCTTTGCTTTAGATAAATTGCTGAATTATAATTCTCGTTCAGGACGTTGGGATACAACAACAGGTAGAGTACGTTCTATTTTTGATAGACATGATTTTGCTTTCGTCTGGTCTTACGCTGAAATGTCACCTCTCATAACGGGTTTAGGTTATGATTGGGCGATAGAACAAACGGGTAAATGTATTGCCGAACTTATTGAATCAAGTCGTCCAGACATTGATACCAAAAAAGCTAACAGCAAAAGTAAGCAACTTCAATTATTAAATACGTCATACTTTACTATACCTAATATTACAATCACAAATGATTCAGGAGATAATCTATCTCATTTAGAAGATAAAAGCATAGATGCTATTGTATTTGACCCTCCTTATTATGACAATGTGATGTATGCAGAACTTAGTGATTTCTTTTATGTTTGGCTAAAGCGTACCGCAGGTTATGTTTATCCCGAATTTTTCACCCGCCAACTAACAGATAAAGAAAATGAAGCCGTAGCCAACCCTGCAAAATTTCAAGGCGAAAAAGGTGCAAAAGCATTAGCAACCAAAGACTATCAAGAACGCATGGCGAGTATTTTTAATGAATGTCGCCGTGTATTAAAAGAAGACGGTATTCTCGCCCTCATGTTTACCCATAAAGCCCAAGGCGCGTGGGATGCTTTAGCCAGTGGTTTATTAGAAGCGGGATTTACTATTACCGCTTCTTGGCCTATCAACACTGAAGCCGAAGGAAGTTTGCACATCAAAGACAAAGCCGCCGCTAAAAGTACAATATTCCTTGTTTGTCGTCCCCGTCCTCCCAAATCTGAAGAAAATATCGTTTATTGGGAAGATGTAGAAAAAGATGTTGCTAAAGCTGTCAGAAAACGAGTCCAAGAATTTCAAAAATATGGCATCAAAGGCGTTGATTTATATCTTTCCTGCTTTGGCCCAGCCTTACAAGAATTATCCCAACACTGGCCTATAACTCGCGGTACTCCTAAAGCTCAACCAAAAACGAAACATAAAAGTAAACAAACCAGTTTATTTGATGAATTTGACCCCTATGCAGTCACCCCAGAAGATGCGCTAGACGCAGCTAGAAGGGAAGTGAAACAATGGCGTATGGAACAGCTTTTAGGCACAAAACGCCAAACAAATTTAGACCCTATTACTGAATGGTTTGTATTAGCTTGGGATGCTTTTGAAGCTCCTCGTTTTCCCTACGATGAAGCCCTACGATTAGCCAGAGTTGTAGGCGTAGATTTAGACAAAGAAATTGTAGGTTATTTAGCACAAAAACAATCCAGCGATTTAATTTTATGGGATAGTAGCCAACGCGCCGCTAAAGCTAGTCTAGGTTCACCAGATGGTAGTCGCAGTATGATTGATGCACTACACCACGCTGCTAACCGTGCGCGTAGCAATGGCTTAGAAGCAGCTAAGAAATTACTAGAAAGCAACCAAGTTGATAAAAGTCCAGATTTCCAAACCGCTTTATTAGCCGTATTAGAAGTATTACCTGTTTCTAGTACCTATACAGGTTTTGCTGAAGAAGAAGGAGAAGTTGCAGAAGCTGCTAAAGATTTCGATGTCTTAGAAAGCTTGCGCCGTTTAGCATTTAGCGAAAAAGTTCCCCAGCCAAAACAATTAGAACTGTGGTTGAATATTCAAACTGCTTAAATACTAAAGAGTCAGGAGTTAAAATCATTGTGTAGTGTTGTTTAAATAATTAACGAGGCGAGTAGCAAAATGCAAACTTTAAAAGCTATCTACGAAAATGGTGTATTTCGCCCTCTCGAAAAACCGGAATTGACTGAAGGACAATCTGTCCAACTAATAGTTGACACTACTAATCCTCTTACTCCTCAAGAAATGCTACAACTAGCATCTGAGGTATATGAGGGATTATCAGAAACGGATGTTGACGAAATTGAAGAAATTGCCTTAAAGCGAGACTATTTTTTTACCAATAGAAATGAAGCATGAATCAAGAGCAAGTTCTTTTAGATACTGATACGCTGTCAGCAATTATGCGTCAACATCCGGTTGTCATTCCTAAAGCTCAAGCATATTTAGCTCAACACAGCAGCTTTACATTTTCTATTATTACTCGTTACGAAATTCTGCGAGGATTGAAAGCTAAAGGGGCTAACAAACAACTTCAAGCGTTTGAACATTTTTGTGCCAACAATATTATTACTCCTTTGACTGACGAGATAATCGTCCAAGCATCTGATATTTATGCGGAACTTAGAAAAAAAGGAATTACCATTGGGGATGCTGATATTTTAATCGCTGCTTCAGCAATGGTGAATCGCATAGCTGTTATTACTAATAATCAATCCCATTTTTGTCATATTTCTGGACTGACTATATATAACTGGTTAGTTTAACTAATGGTTTTACTTACAGATTATACTTGGGCGACTAAGTACGACTCTGACACATTGAGTCTAATTAAAGAGTTTTATGAACCTGCGCTGAATTGTGCAGTACGCTATGACCGTTCTACAGGCTTTTTTTCGGCGCGTATCTTGACCTTAGCCGCAATAGGAATTGAGGGTTTAATCCGTAATAACGGAACCATGCGGTTAGTCATTGGCTGCACTCTAGGCGAACAAGAGGTAGAAGCGATCGCACGAGGTGAAAAACTCAGGGAAGTAGTAGATCGTTCTCTATCTAATTTTCCCTTAATCCCAGAGAATATTGAAGAAGCAGACGCATTAGAACTTCTGTCTTGGATGGTTGCACAGGGTTATTTAGAGGTTAAACTTGCCTTACCCTGTTCTCCTGATCGTCAGCCGATACCCGTACAAGGTATTTTTCACGAAAAAGCCGGAATTATTGAAGACAAAGCTGGCAATAGACTAGCATTTAATGGCAGTGTCAATGAAACAGCCAAAGGCTGGGCAGGAAATTGGGAGAGTTTTCATGTCTTTACAGATGGGGGTGGAACAAAACTCCATTTAGATGAAGAGGAACGAGGCTTTGCTAAACTCTGGACAAACCAAGCTAAACGCTGTTTAGTCATTGATGTTCCTACTGCGGTAAAAGAACAACTCCTCAGTTATCTTCCACCTAATGATCAAAAACCAAAGCGATTAGAAGGAATTCCTGAGTCAGAAGTCATTAGTCAGCCTTCTAGTGCTGATTTGAGCGATAAATCGCTCACTACAAACCCTGATAGCAATGAAACAGTTTTTGTTGAAAAGAATCAGCCTCTGGATCTGCAAGAACAATTTAAACAGCTTTGGCGCTTGATCCAGTACGGCCCTGCAATCCCCGAAAAAGGCGATCGCGTTGGCGAAGCTACCTGTGCAATTACGCCTTATCCTCACCAAATCAAGGCTTTTCAACGCCTTTATCAAAACTGGCCTCCCAAACTCCTCATTGCTGACGAAGTTGGTTTAGGTAAAACGATTCAAGCTGGATTATTGATTCGTCAGGCTTGGTTAGCAGGTAAAGCTAAACGAATTCTTATCCTTGCACCCAAAGCGGTTCTGACTCAATGGCAAATTGAACTCAGAGAAAAATTCAACCTGAATGTTCCTATTTATGATGGTAAAACTCTAACTTGGTATGATTGCCCAGCTTTGAGGGTGTTAGGTAAACCCATTATTAAACCTGTCAGCCGTCAGGAATGGCACAAAGAACCGATTGTCATTACCTCCAGCCACTTAATGCGAAGAGCAGATCGCGCCAAAGAATTAATTAATGAAACCGAACCTTACGACTTAATATTTCTCGATGAAGCACATCATGCCCGCCGCCAGGGTGTCAGTGGTACTCAACCTAAAGGGCCTAATCAATTATTGCGATTAATACAGCAGTTAAAACATAGAACTCAAGGTTTAGTTTTATTAACTGCAACTCCCATGCAAGTTAGTCCTATAGAAGTTTGGGATTTACTGAATTTACTAGGGCTACCTCAACAGTGGGATCTAGGAAACTTCCGCCATTTCTTTGATTATGCCAGTACACTTAACCCTAGCCACGATCAATTTGAATTTATGGCACGGTTGTTTCGTGCTGTTGAAGCGCAGTTTGGCGAAACAGCCCTGGAAGCTGCCCAAAAATTTGTTCCAGGTGGTAGTAAATTAGCCACCAAAAAAGTATTGCAAGCCCTCAGAGATGAAGCCACCCTACCCAGAAAACAATTCAACAGCGACAAAAGACGAGTTGCGATCGCCATCATGCGAAGTAATACCCCTGTTAATCGCCTCATTTCGCGCCATACCCGTGAATTATTGCGTCGCTATTACGAAGCCGGAAAAATTAGTAGTCGTATTGCTAATCGTATTGTTGAAGACGGATTTGTTACTTTAACTGCTGATGAAAGAAAAGCCTATGAAGCAGTTGAAGATTATATTTCTACTACGTATAATAATGCTTCTCAATCTGATAAAAATGCTGTCGGATTTGTGATGACTATCTATCGTCGTCGTCTGTCTAGTAGTTTCGCGGCTTTAGAACATACACTAAATCAGCGAATTAATACTCTGAAAACTGGTAACACTTCTCAAGTCGAATCTAATGAAGAAAACCTTTCTGATGATGAAAATTCAGACGAGACAATGGATACTGAAGAAGCTAATCAGTTAGAAATTGTAGCCTTAAAAGCAGAAGAAGTAAGCGATTTAGAATTTTTGTTAAGACAAGTTAAGAAACTACCAATTGACACTAAAGCTCAGGTTTTACGCCAGAAAGTGCAAAAGCTTAGGCAAGAAAATTACCAGCAAATAATTATATTTACTCAATATACTGACACTATGGATTTTCTGCGTCAGTATTTAATTGAAACAGAACAATATAAAGTTATTTGCTTTTCAGGGCGTGGAGGAGAATTAACTGTAAGTAATGGCAATTGGCGAGTTATTTCTAGAGATGACACTAAGCGAATCTTTCGAGAAAGTAAAGCTGATATCCTACTCTGTACAGATGCAGCAGCCGAAGGCTTAAACTTTCAATTTTGTGGAGCATTAATTAACTATGATATGCCCTGGAATCCTATGAGAGTTGAACAGAGAATTGGTAGGATTGACCGCTTAGGGCAAGTTTTTGAAAATATTAAAATTATTAATTTACACTATGAAAATACTGTAGAAACAGATGTTTATGTGGCTTTAAGAGAACGAATTGGCTTATTCTCTCAGTATGTGGGTAAGTTACAGCCTATTTTAGCCACCTTACCTAGAAGTATTACCAATGCTGCTTTATCTAGCCGCACTCAAAAAGAGGAACAACGAGCAGCCCTGGTTAATGAATTGGATAGCAGCATTCGTCAAGCTCAAGCAGATAGTTTTGATTTGGACGTAATTACCGAAGCTGATTTAGAAGAACTTCCACGTCCAGAACCACTATATGATTTGAAAACTTTAGACCAAATACTACAAAGTCCTTCTTTATTACCTCCTGGGATTGATGTTCAACTCATGCAGGATGGCGAATACAAATTTTCCATGCCGGGAATGAAGGAAACTTTGCGAGTTACTACTAAGCCTGATTACTTTGACGAACACCCAGATAGTACAGAATTATGGTCGCCTGGGAGTCCTTTATTTCCCATTGTTGATGGTATTGAGTAGAAACCATAGAGATTGCGACTTTTGGCCTTCGTAACTATAAACTTACAGAGTAAGTTTAAAACTTTCAAATTTCCAGAGGGACACTGCGTAGCTCTTCTTCTCTATCACTTAAAGCTAATTAGCTTGAGTTAGCTAGGTGTCTGCCGAGATAACGGCAAGAGCGTGATCACTATTGCGCGTGAGCGTATCTCAGCGATCACTGTAAAAGTCGCCAATTGTATTGTGAGAGTTGCTGGAGTAACTAATTTTTCAGGTTTCATCACGCAAGTTTTTCAAGTTTCTAACCAGTTATCTAATTTTAAATTGGGAATATTTATAAAATCTTTGATATTGTTAGTAACAAGAATATCGTCACGAGAACGAGCTACAGCAGCGAGCAAAGCATCAAATTCTCCAGTTGGTTTCCCTATTTTTCTAAGTTCGCTTTGAATCTTGCCAAATTCGATAGCTGCATCTAAATCAAATGGTTCTACTGGTAAGAATTCTGTGAACTGTGCTAAGATTTCTAAATTTTTTGCTATCTGTTGAGAACAATAAACGCCTTTATATAGTTCTGACACTACAATGATGGAGAGATAGCATTGGCTGAAAAAGCGATTAAATTTAGTAACAGCTTGGGGATTTTCATTCAGCAATGCAATGCAAATATTGGTATCTAGTAGATACATTAGTCCTTGTCTTGGTTATCAATTGAATTTATGGTTCTGCCTTGATAAGCATGGCGTTGTTGGTCAATTTCTGTAAAAATTTCTGTTAATTCAGGTTGGCTCTTCCAAGATCCAAATAATTGATTAAGTTTCGCTAGTCTTTCTGCTTCTGTTAATGGTTGTTGTGGTTCTGTAATTTGACTTTCAATAAATCCTAAGTCTACTATGATTTCTGTTCCATCTGGAATATTATGAATTTGTTCTAATATTTCAATATTTTGACCACGTTTTATGCCTCTAACTTTCATATTGAATTTTCTCCTGTAATTATTAGTTAACTGATAATAGTTAGTAAAGAAAGTCATAATGTAGCTTTGTTTAAGATTCAATAATTAATTTAGAAACTTTATCCGATAATTTTTGCTGACAAGCATCAAACCATTCTTGAATCAATTTATCTTTACCATCTGGAACTTCATAAAATCTGAAAGACATACCACTACTTCTAGATATTCTGACAACTCCTGACAGGTCAAATGTTTCCTGATGGATTTTAGCGGATATTTCTAATGGTATAGATACAGATTCGAGTTCTTTTTTAGATGGATGTGCTGATGTAATTCCTCTGCTTTCTGCTGTTTTTTTCGCCAGTTCTAAATCTTTGAACGCCTCAGCTTGTCCTGTAGATTTTAGTTTCACACTAAAATCATATTGATTCATTTGTTATTTCCTCCATTAATTAATCATAACAATTGATAACTAATAACCAACCGTCAACCAGGATTTGTTTTTAAATATACTAACCGAAATTGCTAGTTAAGTGAAAAGGGACAAGGAAATAGTTTGAGTTGTTCTTCAGCACACAGTAAACTAGCTAAAGACGAGTCTTGCTTTTGCGTAGGTATTTTAATGGCTATAGAACGGGAATCGGTAAATTTTAAACTTCCCAAGTCTTTAGTTGAATCACTCAGAGCTGAAGCCAAAAAACGCAACACCTCAGCAACAGAGTTGGTAGTCCAGGGTCTGCATCATATACTAGGGGAGACGGAAGTTGTTGAAAATGGTATAGAAGATGTTCTACACCAGATAATTAACCGACTCACTGCACTGGAAGCAAATCAGGTAAACAATACTTCGAGTATAGAAAGCTGTATAGACGATCGCTTACAGCAAATAGAAACTGTTTTAGGGCAACTCACCCAGAGTATAGAACAAGGTATAGAATCAACATCCACGCCGCAACAAGCACAACAACTGAATAAATTAGAAGAAAAGCTAGAAACTGTTGCCAATAACCTTGCTAAACTCAACAACGCACTTGGACAGCTTCGACAACAGGGAAATACAGGTAGAAGGCAATTTTCATCATCGCATCAGTTTCATGGTCAATCAGTAGAAATTCAGTCCTTGGCTGGGGAAAATCTAGCTCGAAGATTGGGTGTTGATGAATTAAGTCTCTCCAGAGAGCGAGAAAACAATACTCCATCCGAATTTGAGTCATGGAGCCGCCATAGAGACCCCGCTTCCCGTGGTTGGCGTTTTGGGGACGATGGATTATATTATCCGGTAAAGTGAAGCTCACGCTCAGGCAATGGCAAGAACTTACACCAGCCATGTGTATATATAAAGATGTTATGGAAATTCTTGATTAACTATTTTATGTCTCTTCAAGTTTACGGCATTCCCAACTGCGGCACTTGCAAAAAAGCTTTTAACTGGTTGCAAAACCACAACATTGACTATGAATTTATTAACACCAAAGAAACTCCGCCTACCCGTGACCAGATTCAAAACTGGGTGAAATCTTTGGGTTCTGCTCCCATGCGGAACACTTCTGGCCAATCCTACCGCGCTTTGGGTGAAGAAAAGAAGACTTGGACTGACGAACAATGGATTGACGCATTCGCTAACGACGCAATGCTGCTCAAACGTCCGCTTTTCGTCAAATATGGAATAGCCGTGCTGGTAGGCTTCAAAGATGAAACAGTCATTCGAGAAAAATTAGGACTTTAATCTCCAAATTACTACCCCCATTACATCCCAACTAGATCGTCATAGCCTAATTTCCCTACCCATTTATCGTGATCATACTTGGGGCGCGATTACACGTTCTGGCTCTAATGTGTAATGAGACTATTAGGCGTAATGAAATTAATAACCTTTAAATTATTAGTTTTCCCTTTATTTTTCAGTACTGATACCATCGCAAAGATGCTTCTCGCTATCCTTGAATTTAGCGGTGGAGTTCTGCACATAAGCACTTACCCAATTACAACCGCGCACAAGTAGACTATCAAAATTTAAATTCCACAAAATCACCGTTTTGTCATCGCTGCCAGAAGCCAAAGTTTTGGCATCAGCGCTGAAACTGACACTATTAACTCTAGCGGTATGTCCAGTGAGAGTGCGAATTTCTTTTCCCGTGGCGACATCCCAGAGTTTAATGGTCTTGTCATCGCTGCCAGAAACCAAGGTTTTGCCATCAGTGCTGAAACTGACACTATTAACTCTAGCGGTATGTCCAGTGAGAGTGCGAATTTCTTTTCCCGTGGTGACATCCCAGAGTTTAATGGTCTTGTCATTGCTGCCAGAAACCAAGGTTTTGCCATCAGTGCTGAAACTGACACTATTAACTGTACTTTTATGCCCAGTGAGAGTGCGGATTTTCTTTAGCGTAGCGACATCCCAAAGTTGGATTGCTGGAGAACTGGGAGAGGCCAAAGTTTTGCTATCAGGGCTGAAACTGAAACTGAAGGTAAGAAATTGTTCATCTTTAAGGCTACGAATTTCTTTGCCTGTGGCGATATCCCAAAGTTTGATAGTCTCATCATAACTGTTAGAAACCAAGGTTTTACCATCAGGGCTGAAACTGACGCTAATGACTGCATTACTATGCCCAGTCATGGTGTGGATGACTTTGCCTGTACTGGCATCCCAAAGTTTAATAATTCCATCAGAGCCGCCAGAAACCAAAGTTTTGCTATCAGAAGCAAAATTGACATTGACTACACTATTGCTCTTAGTGATAGGACGGTTTTCTTTGCCAGTGGCTACATTCCAGGGTTTGAAAGTGCGAATTTCTTTTTCTGTAGTTATATCCCAAAGTTTTATTGTGTTGTCATCGCTGCGAGAAGTCAACGTTTTACCATCAGGGTTGAAACTGACGCTACGGATTGTAGCGCTATGCCCGTTGAGAGTACGGATTTCTTTTCTCTTGGTGATATTCCAAAGTTTGATCGTGTTGTCATTGCTGCCAGAAGCCAGGGTTGTACCATTAGGACTGAAACTGACGCTATTGATCGAACCATTATGTCTAGTTAGTGTGTGGATTTTTTTACCCGTGGTGACATCCCAAAGTGTGATAGTGTTGTCATTGCTACCAAAAGCCAAGGTTGTGCCATCCGGGCTGAAATTTATAGTATTAAATTTAGCATTAGCTCCAGTAATAATATGTGTTTCTTTTCCCGTAGCGATATCTCGAAGTTTAATAGTATTGTCAGTAGCCGTAAAAGCTAATGTTTTGCCATCAGGACTAAAACTAATAATAGTATCAAAATCAATATTAACAGCAGCAAAAGTACGGATTTCTTTACCCGTGGCTACATTCCGGATTTTGATAGTCTTGTTTCTTCTAGAAGCCAAAGTTTTGCCATCGAGGCTAAAAGATATACCAGTATCGAGATCGGCATTAGCTCCAGTGAAAGTGCGGATTTCTTTTCCTGAAGCGACATCCAAAATCTTGATAGTATCGTCACTAAAGCCAAAAGCCAACGTTTTACCATCAGCACTAAAACTGACGCTGATCGGAGATTCCTCGTATCCAAAAGTGTTATTTCCTACACTAAGTGTACGAATTTCCCGTACCATAGCCATATCCCAGAGTTTGATACCTTTAGAAGTGACAGCAGCTAAGGTTTTACCATTAGGGCTAAAACGGATGTAATAGACTCTATTATTAGGCTCGTTAAGGGTAAGAATTTCCTTGCCTGTAGTGACATCCCATAATTTAATAGTGTCATTGCTGCAAGAAGCTAAGATTTTGCCATCTGGGCTAAAATAGACACTATTGACTGAATCATTATGCCCCTCTAAGAGATTGCGCTCTTTTACATCGGAAACAGTTTGCCATAAAGTAGTCACCAACTGCATTGAGGGTTTAGCTTTTAGATGTTGCAATAATATTCCTGCTTGTAAACTTTCTATCAGCGCCTCAAACTCTTTACCCTGGCTCAAGAGTATCTCAGCAGAACGAATCAAAACATCGCTCTTAGCTATTTCTGATTGCCGCCATTGCCATCCTGCAAAGCCAGCCAAGAAGAGTGCAAACGCAGAAAAACTAGTAAGTCCGATAATAGTTCTGCGCCGTTGGCGATCGCGCAATCCCACGCTGGCATCAATAAACTGGGAACCTGCCTCACTAAATCCCCCCAGAACTTGGTTAAACGTTGGGTCTTTTCTAAGCTCTAAAACTTGCTCTAACCTTGATCCACTCCAAAGTTCATCCTCCTTTTTCTTTGATTGCCAACGTACTACATCATCATTGAGACGATTACGGAGTACTATTGCTTGACGATTTTCCTTAATCCAAGTATTCAGTGTTTCCCAAGAAGTAAGCAAGATTTCATGGGCGATTTCTACTGTAGATTCTTGAGCTTGTGGCTGGCGATCGCTGACTAAAAGATTTTCATTAATAAACTTCACCAGTACACTTTGCTCAAGTTGATCGCTAAACTCAAAACGATTTGCCCGTCTACGAACAGGCTTCCATTCTGTAATAGATTCAGAATTTCCACCAATGCCTACCAGTTTGAGGAAGATTCTCTGAGTTGCTAATTTTTCTGGTTCTAGCAATGCGCTGTAGATTTGATCTACGTGTTTCTGTAGCGCACCTCTAACTCCACCCAATTCCCGGTAGGTACTAATATTCAAAGTGCGGTCATTGATGCTGCCAGTTTGTACTTCTGTTTCCCACAGCAGATTTAGGGTGTATTGCAATAAAGGTAAATACCCTGCTTGTCCTTGGATATCCTTAATGATTTCTTCTACTAGCCCAGTCTCAAATACTACACCATATTGAGCAGCAGGTTGCTCAATTGCCAATCGCAACTCATCTATTTGCATTTCTGCAATTAGCGGACGATGCCTATCCGTAGCTTTTACTAGTTGGGGATAAGGGCTTAACCTATCAAGAAAATCAGCCCGCATCGTCATCATAATTTTGACGGAATGCTCCTTGGTTTTACTCAATTGCACTAAGCTGGCGATAAAATTATCGCGCTTGTCAGCAAGGCTTGTAGTAAATAATTCTTCAAACTGGTCGATAAGAATGAACCAATGCTCATTAGGCTGCTTTAGGCTTTTCACTACCTCAGTTAGAGTGTCAGGTTGAGCATTACGGGCAATTTGGGCTTCGGCTTGCTTGTATTTACTAAGTAAACTCGCATAAAAAGATTCAAACGGATCAATATCTGGAGTCAACGTCAGATTGACCAAATGCGACCCCCATTTTTGTGAAAGCCAAGGAATCAACCCAGCACGCACTACTGATGATTTACCACTACCGGAAGCCCCTAATAGCAAAATTAAGTTAGTTTGTTCCAGTTCATTTACTAAACCTGTCAGAAATTGGTCACGTCCGAAAAACAAGTCTTTGTCTGCTGACTCGAATTTCTTTAACCCTTTATAGGGAGAAGTTTGTATAAATTGACGGGTTTTAATCTCCGCAACAGAGATTTGTAGAATCTGAGTTTGATTAAAGGTGACAACGTTACTGTCACCAATTGAAACATTACTAATATTTTGTTGACTACTAGGGAATTCTTGGTTCATATCCCTGCCCATACCTTAGCGACAAGAGGAGCTAGTTTCAACACTGGTTCAGCTAATTCTGCTACTCCCGTTAAACCTTTTTTCAGTGCTTCGATAGACTGTTCCACTAAACTTTTGTCTGGCTGAGGCTTTTTCAATTCCCCTTCAATTGTCTGTAACGGGACTTCTAAAGTTTTCTTTTCAATAGCGTTTAAGGCATTACTTGTCGTAATATCTTGTTTCAATTTTGAGAGAAAAGTTAGAGCTTCCTGTGCATTAGTATTCTGAAGCGTAGCCTGAGTCCTGCTTTGATTTAAACTGCTTCCTCGATCTGCCTGTTGTTGATTAAATGCAATATCAGAATTACCGCTACCAATGTTGATACCCCCAATATTTTGAGAATGGGACTCCGCAGTTTTAGCAGGAGTAGTTATAGTATCTAAAACACTAGGTAGAGACTGTTGCAGTTCTAATTTTTCTTCGGCTGTGAAGCTTTTAATAATGTCTAAAACTTCGCTAACGCTGTATTTTGGCATACATAGTATACTTAACTCGTATCATAATCTACCAAAATTTAAATCCAAATCGAAGTATTTTGGTTGTTTCCCTGGATTTAGCCACAAAAATCCACAATTTGTTTATAAAATTTCACATTTAAGGATAGTTGCATTTCTTAAAGCAGTAGAAAATTCAGTTTTGGAAAATCTAGCCAATTCCACAATTGGGCTACAACGTGTAATCAAGGTTGAAAATGTTTGCTTTCACGCCCCATCGTTTAATTGGTGCAGCACCAGCTAAAGAAGCGATTGAGCTTTAGTTAGCCAGAGAACAAACTACTGAAACAAGATAGGTATTTTAAAAATCAGTCATTCTTAAAAAGTTTTTGCAACATCAACCAGATTTACAGGGTAAGATTGTGCATGACGTATTAGAGCGCACATCTGCGGCTCAAAGTATAGTTGCTAAACAAGTGGAGGTTAGGGCAGAGTTATAGTTCTAATTTGTCTTAGAAACCCAATCCCCATGAACAGGATATTAAGCGGGGGAGGTCACGCGATTCGGAGACGCAAGAGCAAACCCCCGGAAGAGAGGAATGATGCAAAGCAATTCAGAAGCATCCCTTACAGGAGTTGTATTTACTTCGAGTGAGGCTACGAAGCAGAAGCGGCTGGTCGTACTCGTGCCAGGGTTTATGGGTCGGTGTTCTCTCTGGGGGCTACTACGAGAGCGGCTTGAGCAAGAGATAAAATTTAGACCTCATGAAGCTCAATGGCTGCTTTTCGACCACAAAATAAAGTGGTGGAGCATTGGTAGTATTGATGATTTAGCGATTCAACTGCACAGCCAGATTGTTGCGGAATGGATCAGATCGGGTGGGTTCAACGATGTGGTTCTCGTTGGACACAGCATGGGTGGACTCATCGTGCGGCAAGCGTATCTGCTGGCTGCTGGTGCTGTAGCAGGGGAAAATGCGTCTGAATGGGGGCAATATGTAAGTCGGATAGTTCTTTTAGCATCACTCAATCGTGGTGTTGAATTGAGGCGAGTACCTTGGATTTGGCCGCTCGCGTGGATCAACCGTATCTTCCCGTTTTTGCCACATCTACTGTTGGAAGATACCCAACGAGGCTCTAACTTCTTGACTAACTTGAGGATCAACTGGATTCGGCACTTCGGGGCGCTAACTGAGGCACATCGGAGGGGCGAACTTTGGACAGACAACTGCCCGAAGCGTCCACCACTGGTTGTACAGATCCTGGGTTCAAGAGACGGTATCGTCCGCAGGGAGGATAGCAAGGATGTATTGGCCTTCCCAAGAAGTCACTATCTTCAAGTCCCAGATGCCGACCATAGGAGATTGTATCGGCTCGAATTTGCAGCAGATCCGGAACTGCGATACGCCGTCCTGAGACAGGGTTTTATTGGTGAGTTTCCGGATGAGCCTGTAGGCGCTCTAGAGACAGAGCATAATGATGCTTCAATTAAGAGGGTTGTCTTCCTACTGCACGGAATACGCGCTTCCAATGTCGATGACTGGATTAAGGGAATAGAGCGGCGTATCAGTACACGGGATCTCTACACAATCGTTAAGCAACCGACTTATGGCTACTTCTCCGCAGCAAGATTTGTGCTGCCTAGTGTCCGTAGGAAGAATATCGTGGTGTTCCAGGATTGGTACACTGAGGCACTAGCTGAGTATCCGACCGCAGAGTTCGACATCATGGCCCACAGCAATGGAACATATATCTTAGGTCAAAGTTTGCTCACTACACCTGGTATGCGATTCAATAACGTAGCCCTAGTCGGCAGCGTTTTGCCGACTAGTTTTCCTTGGAAAGAATTAATGGAAAGAGGTCAGGTAAACCAGGTACGCAATGATCGGGCAAACCGCGATTGGCCCGTAGCCCTGCTGTGCAACGCCCTGCGTGGGCTACGTATGGAAGACGTAGGGACGGGTGGGTTCGCTGGATTTGAAGGCAACGCGACACACGAGGTCGCATATTACTTTGGGGGTCACGGTGAGGCGCTGAAGCCCGACTATCAAGATATCCTTGTAGACTTCGTTTTTAATGGAACTGTGCAGGAACCTGCCACGCTGAGTTCATCACCTGGTTACTTCCGCCAGTTTTCAAACGCGATGCCTTATGTAGCCAGGCTTGTGGTCTTGACGGTAGGGGTTGGCGTTGGTTGGTTGATCTTTCAAGGTTGCTTAGTTCAGGTGTTCTGGTCAGTACTTGCAATCATTATTACCTATGTCATCTTGGACATTATCTGAAGCGACTTGCACAGAACAGAGATCATGGCTTCCAGAGGTAGCCCATAACCCGAAGCATTCCTTCTTGCGGTTATCCAATTCACGCTCCAAACCCGCACCCCCCCAGCAGTTATGTTTAGATGAGCATAGATGTCTTTTTATTAAAGATGGATTCTATTACCCAGTTAAATGATATCAACTGATGCGATGGACTTCACCCTGCTCTCTTGAACGATCGCCTATGTCGAAGTCTAGCCCATCGCCAGAAAAATTGTACGTCTCTGTTTGTTAAGCTAAAACGCTCCCAACCCCCATCCCTACTGCTTTCCCCCTAGATCGATAAACACTCATATCCCGATCTAGAACGGCTGGTATTGTTCGTTTTTGGGACTTTCTTTACCATCCATATCCGTTGCCACCGGGGTCAGCATACTCAACATGGCGATCGCTCCCCGAATTTGATCTGATTCTACTTCTAAGTAACGTTGCAGCTGCTCTAAGTTGCGATGACCACTGATTTCTTGAATGACTCGCAGAGGTACGCCATTTCTGTGCATGATCGTTAACGCTGTGCGGCGGCAACTGTGACTGGATGCTCCTTCTATGTCAACCAGTCTGCATCCTTCCCGAAAGATCAGGGCTGCATAGTCTTCATGCAAATGTCCCCGTCCCCAGCGTCCGGGGAAAAGGTAGCCATCTATGGAAGTCTTGGGTTTGTAGGCTTCCAGGTGTCGGCGCAAATCGTCTAGCACTGGGATAGTGCGCGTGGCTAGTTTACCTTTAGTGTTGCCCTTGCGGATGATGAGTTCTGGCCGGACTTTGCCTTTGCGATCTAGGACATCTGTAATTTTTAGGGTGACGCATTCTCTGACACGGCAGGCAGTGTAGAGCATGACAGCACATAGGGTACGGTCACGCACTGTTGTTAGACCTTCGGTGAACAGGCGTTGAATTTCTTGCTGAGTCAGAACCTTTGCTTTGCCGTGTCGGTCAATTTTCACTGTTGCTGTACACCCCCGATAGTAAATTATTATCGCAGGTGTAGCCTCAAGTTTTATTTAATTGGGGATGTGGTTGCTATCTAAGAGCGTCCACTGCTTTTGGGACAATGGGGAGTCGCCTATGAATAATGAGGTTTTGGGGTGAAATGCCATAGTGTCAACTTGGTTTGAGCAATGCAGGTAAGTAGTCGGACACAATTAAATTCATTGGCACAGATAGGGGAGAGGGGAAGAATGTGTGTAATTCTGTCAGAGTACTTAACTGTTGTTGATGACTCGTTTTTAGAAAACAGAAGCCGAGTTCTCTAGCTTTTTCTGATCATGTTCACACTCCGAACTAATATGGGTTGAAAATTTGGCATCATATCATGTAGATTATTTTCTGTTTTTATAATCCATGCAGACCGATGTTAAGCAACTGCGGCTCAATGTGATTAGAATTTGATTTTTATTTAATCAGAAATATTTAAAATGTCTATAGTTTCAGAGATTGATTATATTTTGATGTTACTTGTAATATACTCATGATGCTTAAGTGCATCAAAAACTTTGTTAACAAGATAATGGGTAAAAACTGTTGATTTTTCTTAAGTTAGCTAGCTCTGATAGTCTTGGAGGATAGCCGATACATTAGGAATTCATGGTAATTTTATCTAATTTATTTAGTTGATGAAAAGTTGCATCTATGGTTTTACTATCATTTAATGTTCCCTGCTATCTAACTTTAATTTTATTTTAGATTAGTGACTCAACTATCTGCCACTTTATGCAAATTCAGTGGTTAGATTGTGCTGGTTCAGTTATTTATAAATTTATCTGTATTGTTAATAGTGATTTATTAACAGCCTAAAATACACTCGCCTTTTTTCTTTGAGGAATTTGTTAGTAGTGCAGCCTCTTATTGGTTGAGGTTGTTATACAAACTTGTGTATTTCTTGCTGAATTACTCTATTTCCAATTGCTTTAATCCTGCTCATCCTGCATCCCATTTATAAAGACTGAACAAAAGATGAATAATACTTACATCCTCAGTGGCAATCTAGTTGTAGAGTCTCCCTTGAGCGTTGACACAACTATGTTAAGGACTTTAGAACAAGCTTTGGTGCGGGTGCAAGAACGATTGCGAGCTTTTGCTGATAACTCAGATTTTGCTCAAAAGATGGCAATAGCTTTTGGGGAAGGGGTTGCGGTTGACTCTTTACGAACAACGTGGTTGGCAGGAGATTTTAGTATTATTCCCAAGATAGCGATTCGCAATGCAGCAGATATTAATGGTGCAAATGGAGCTTATGAGGCATTTACTAACCGGATTTATTTATCTTGGGAGTTTTTGCAAGCGAATCAGGGGAATCTAGAAAATTTGGTTGGGTTGTTGTTAGAGGAAATTGGGCATCGAGTTGATAGTGTTCTGAATAATGGTGATAGTGCTGGGGATGAGGGGGCAATTTTCTCGGCATTAGTACAGGAAGAAGATATTCCTAATCAGGTGTTAGCGCAGTTAAAAACTGAGAATGATCATGCGACTATTAATATTGATGGGCAGGCGATCGCAGTTGAGCAGCAGAATTTCACTGGTACTAACGGAAATAATACAATAATCGGAACCTCTGGAGACGACACAATTAACAGTGGATTAGGAAACGACAACGTAGATGGTGGGGCAGGGAATGACTTGTTAATAGTGGATTACTCCAGCAACACCTACACCGGGACATCACCAGCAGCAGGGATTAATAGCTCCGTCGGTAGCAACGGTGCAGGTGGATTTAACGGTAATTACTACGCTTACAGGCAGGCTAATAACTTCTCTGATTACGACCAAGTATCTTTCTCCAACATCGAGCGATTTCAGATTACTGGCACAGCAGCCAATGATAACATTCGCACAGGTGACGGCAATGACACGATTATTGGTGGTGCAGGTAATGACACCATCAATGATGGAGGTGGGAATGACAATATTAGCGGTGGCACAGGAAACGACACCATTACCGGCGGAACAGGCATCAACATCATTGATGGTGGAGAGGGAACAGATACCCTAGTCGATGCCAACTTCAGTGCGGCTACCACTAGTCTAAATATTAATGACACTGGCAATCAACCCATCACCCTAGCAGATGGCACAAGTGTCACCAACATTGAACTGTTCACCAACTTAACTACTGGTAGTGGCAACGATGTCATCAGCTTTACCCAGCGCAATAACAACACTATCAACACTGGTAGTGGCGACGACACAATTAACAGTGGATTAGGAAACGACAACGTAGATGGTGGGGCAGGGAATGACTTGTTAATAGTGGATTACTCCAGCAACACCTACACCGGGACATCACCAGCAGCAGGGATTAATAGCTCCGTCGGTAGCAACGGTGCAGGTGGATTTAACGGTAATTACTACGCTTACAGGCAGGCTAATAACTTCTCTGATTACGACCAAGTATCTTTCTCCAACATCGAGCGATTTCAGATTACTGGCACAGCAGCCAATGATAACATTCGCACAGGTGACGGCAATGACACGATTATTGGTGGTGCAGGTAATGACACCATCAATGATGGAGGTGGGAATGACAATATTAGCGGTGGCACAGGAAACGACACCATTACCGGCGGAACAGGCATCAACATCATTGATGGTGGAGAGGGAACAGATACCCTAGTCGATGCCAACTTCAGTGCGGCTACCACTAGTCTAAATATTAATGACACTGGCAATCAACCCATCACCCTAGCAGATGGCACAAGTGTCACCAACATTGAACTGTTCACCAACTTAACTACTGGTAGTGGCAACGATGTCATCAGCTTTACCCAGCGCAATAACAACACTATCAACACTGGTAGTGGCGACGACACAATTAACAGTGGGTTAGGAAACGACAACGTAGATGGTGGGGCAGGGAATGACTTGTTAATAGTGGATTACTCCAGCAACACCTACACCGGGACATCACCAGCAGCAGGGATTAATAGCTCCGTCGGTAGCAACGGTGCAGGTGGATTTAACGGTAATTACTTCGCTTACAGGCAGGCTAATAACTTCTCTGATTACGACCAAGTATCTTTCTCCAACATCGAGCGATTTCAGATTACTGGCACAGCAGCCAATGATAACATTCGCACAGGTGACGGCAATGACACGATTATTGGTGGTGCAGGTAATGACACCATCAATGCAGGGAATGGGAACAACAACATCACAGGTGGTGATGGTAACGACACTATCACTAGCGGTAGCGGCAACGACACCATTGCGGGTGGTTTAGGAAATGACACGATTACCGCAGGAACAGGCATCAATATTATTGATGGCGGAGAGGGAACAGATACTCTAGTCGATGCCAACTTCAGTACACTAACTACGGCTATCAATGTCGGTGATACTGGTATAACTCAAACTGCCATCACCCTAGCAGATGGCACAAGTGTCACCAACATTGAACTGTTTACCAACCTAACTACTGGTAGTGGCAACGATGTCATCAGCTTTAGCCAAGACACAAACAACAGCATTAGCACTGGAGCAGGCGACGACACAATTAACAGTGGATTAGGAATTGACAACGTAGATGGTGGGGCAGGGAATGATCTATTAATAGTGGATTACTCCAGTAACACCTACACCGGGACATCACCAGCAGCAGGGATTAATAGCTCCGTCGGTAGCAACGGTGCAGGTGGATTTAACGGTAATTACTTCGCTTACAGGCAGGCTAATAACTTCTCTGATTACGACCAAGTATCTTTCTCCAACATCGAGCGATTTCAGATTACTGGCACAGCAGCCAATGATAACATTCGCACAGGTGACGGCAATGACACGATTATTGGTGGTGCAGGTAATGACACCATCAATGCAGGGAATGGGAACAACAACATCACAGGTGGTGATGGTAACGACACTATCACTAGCGGTAGCGGCAACGACACCATTGCGGGTGGTTTAGGAAATGACACGATTACCGCAGGAACAGGCATCAATATTATTGATGGCGGAGAGGGAACAGATACTCTAGTCGATGCCAACTTCAGTACACTAACTACGGCTATCAATGTCGGTGATACTGGTATAACTCAAACTGCCATCACCCTAGCAGATGGCACAAGTGTCACCAACATTGAACTGTTTACCAACCTAACTACTGGTAGTGGCAACGATGTCATCAGCTTTAGCCAAGACACAAACAACAGCATTAGCACTGGAGCAGGCGACGACACAATTAACAGTGGATTAGGAATTGACAACGTAGATGGTGGGGCAGGGAATGATCTATTAATAGTGGATTACTCCAGTAACAACTACACCGGGACATCACCAGCAGCAGGGATTAATAGCTCCGTCGGTAGCAACGGTGCAGGTGGATTTAACGGTAATTACTTCGCTTACAGGCAGGCTAATAACTTCTCTGATTACGACCAAGTATCTTTCTCCAACATCGAGCGATTTCAGATTACTGGCACAGCAGCCAATGATAACATTCGCACAGGTGACGGCAATGACACGATTATTGGTGGTGCAGGTAATGATACCATAAGTGCTGCGGGTGGAAGCGATCGCCTGATTGGTGTAGCTCAAAACGCTCTCAACCCAGGATTGGGAGAAATTGACACCCTCCAAGGTGGTGCAAGTGGAGACATTTACATTATCGGTAATGCAGCTACTACCTTCTATGATGATGGCAACACTACCACCGTAGGGACAACAGATTACGCCCGGATTGTTGGCTTTAACGCTAATGAAGATATCATCCAACTCACAGGCCCAAAAACTAACTACATCCTGGGGATATCTCCCATCACTGGCATCACTGGCACGGCAATTTACATTAACAAACCCACTGGCGAACCCGATGAACTCATTGCCATTATTGAAGGAGTTACAGGATTAAATCTTAATTCCAGTGTTTTCATCGAAGCGCAAAACGAATCGGGTTTACTTTCTTTTAGTCAGCCTACTTTTAGCACTTCTGAAAGTAACAACGCCACCATTACAATTACCCGTGAACAGGGAACTGTTGGTGCAGTTAGTATAACTTTGGCTCTAACTAATGGTACAGCCACAGCTCCTAATGATTATGACAACTCTAACATTATTGTTAACTTTGCTGATGGCGAAACAAGTAAAATCGTTACTATCCCCATCGTTAACGATACGATTTTTGAACCCAATGAGACTGTCAATCTTACCCTGATTAACCCTACGAATGGCGCATCTCTGGGAACTCAAAAAACAGCGACTTTAACTATTGTCGATAACGATGCTCGTCCTGGTGCGATCGCCTTTAGTGCAGCTAACTATAGCATCAATGAAAATGGTACACCTGTCACAGCAATTACTATTAATCGGACTGGTGGTAGTGATGGTGCAGTTAGTGTTACCTTAACTCCTAGTAACGGTACAGCAACAGCACCTAGCGACTTTAATAGCAACCCAATTATAGTTAACTTTGCTAACGGGGAAATTACTAAGACATTTGCCATTCCTATAGTTAACGATGCTGTTTCCGAACCCAATGAAACCATCAATTTAACCCTCAGCAATGTCACAGGTGGCGCAACCATTGGCGTACAAAATACTGCCCTATTAACGATTATTGATAACGATCCCTTACCTGGAACTCTCGCGTTCACCAGTCCCAACTACAGCATCAATGAAGACGGTACACCTGTTGCGGCTGTGACTATTACCCGGACAGGCGGTGCAAGCGGCGCAGTTAGCGTTACTTTGACACCTAGTAACGGGAGTGCGATCGCTCCTGCTGACTATACTAATACTGCCATTACTGTCGATTTTGCCAATGGCGAAACCAGTAAAACCGTGACTATTCCTATCACCAACGATACTTTAGTTGAGGGGAATGAGACAATTAACCTCACCTTGACTAATCCTACTGGTGGTGCAATTCTCGGTAGTCAACAGAATGCAAATTTGGTAATTATCGATAATGATATACAGCTAGCCTTTGCTAATAGCAGTTTCAGTATTAATGAAGATGGGACAGCCATTAACCAAGTTACAGTAGTACGCAGTGGTGTAACTAGTACTGCTGTCTCCGCAATTATTCAACTAACTGATGGTACAGCAACAGTACCTTCTGACTATACTAATACCCCCATTACTGTTAACTTTGCGGCGGGAGAAACTAGTAGAACTGTTGCGATTCCCATCATTAATGACTCAGTATTCGAGGCGACAGAAACCATCAATTTAACTTTAGCTAATCCTACTAACGGCGCAACATTAGGAACTCAGAAAACAGCCGTTTTAAACATTGTTGATAATGATGTCTTAGCTGGAGTAATTCAGTTTAGCAACGCTAGCTATTCGATTAATGAAAATGGTACGCCTGTAAGTGCCGTAACTTTAACTCGCACAGGGGGAAGTGATGGTGCAGTTAGTGTCAGAGTTGACCTCACAAATGGCACAGCAACAGCAGGTAGTGACTATAACAATAACTCAATTATCGTTAACTTTGCCGATGGCGAAACTAGTAGAACTGTCACCATCCCCATCATTGATGACAGTAATTTAGAAAGCAGTGAAACCATCAATTTAACTCTTGCTAATCCTACCAATGGCGCAACAATTGGAACACAAAACAGTGCAGTTGTCAATGTTATCGACAATGATTTTAAACCGACATTAACCGTTAATATTACTGCTGAACAAGTTAACGAAGGCAACACCATTCAGGGAACAGTCACCCGCAACACCGACACCACAACACCTCTGACTGTCACCTTAGTTAATAGCGATAATACCCAAATTACCGTACCGACAACCGTGACAATTCCGGTGGGAGCAAATTCGGTTAACTTTAGTATCACGGCTGTTGATGATAATCTCCTGGAACTGCCGAAAAATTACAGTATTATTGCCTCAGCACAGGGATTTATCAGTGGTTCAGATAGTGTTGCGGTGATTGATAATGATGCAGTCACCTTAAGTTTAACGGTTGATACTACTAATATAAATGAGAATGGTGGGAAAGCGATCGCCACCATCACCCGCAATATCGTTACCGATATCCCCTTAGTAGTGCAACTATCTAGCAGTGATACTACAGAAGCAACTGTCCCTGCTACAGTCACCATTGCAGCTAATCAAGCATCAGCTACCTTTGAAATTCAAGGCGTTGATGACACGATTGTTGATGGTACACAACCTGTAATTATTACAGCGAAACCTGTCTATACAAACACAAATGTAGCCTTACAAACAGGAAATGCCACTGCTAATTTAAATGTCATTGATAACGAAAGTCCCAGTTTAAAATTAACCATTGATCGGGACTTTATTTCAGAAACAGGAACAGCCACAGCCACTATTACTCGGAATACAAATACAACTAGTGAATTAGTTGTCACCCTCAATTCTAGCGATACAACAGAAGCCACAGTTCCCAACACAGTCACAATTGCGGCTGGACAAACTTCCGCAACATTTGCAATTACTGGAGTTAGTGATGGGATTAATGATGGTAGTCAGACAGTCAATATTACAGCTTCAGCTAATGGGTTAAATAGTGGTACAGATAGCTTAGAAGTGACTGATATCAATGTCCCCGATTTAACTGTCACTAATTTACAAGGAATTCAACCAACCTATACAGGTAGACAATCTCAATTTACCTACACTGTTACTAATAATGGCACTATCAACGCATCAGGAAGTTGGAAAGACAGAGTTTATCTATCTACAGATAACAAACTCGATGCTAATGATACATTATTAGGTGAATTTGGTTTAGGCAGTGCAGAAAATCCGGCTAACTTTGCACCAGGTTTATCTTACAATCGCACCGTCACCTATTTTACACCACGCACTCCTGGACAGTATTATTTAATTGCCAGCACCGACACAGGTAATACAGTCAATGAAGGGGTAGGAATTGGTGAGAATAATAATACAACCATTACACCATTTACAGTCACACCAGCCTATCGAGCTATAGTTTACACAGATACAGAGACGGGTTTAGCCGGAAATTCTGTCATCTTGCGTGGACAAGCTATTAGTAACATCGATAATTCTCCTGTAGCTTATGAATTTGTCAAAGTCAGGGTAGAAAATAAAGGCACAATTCGAGAATTTGATTCATTTACCGATGCAAACGGTAACTTTGTTAGACAGTTTAATCCCCTCCCTGGTGAAGCAGGGACTTACAACATTAACGCTTATTTCCCCGGTTTTGCTAATGAAGATAACGCCGCCGAAGACCAATTTACTCTAATAGGAATGCGGTTTGAGCAGAATGACCAATTTTTGCAGCAGGTAACGCAAAAAATTGTTGAAGGAACAACCTTTAATGGACAAGTCAAACTGCAAAACCTAAGTAATATCGGCTTATCAGGACTAACTGCAAGTATCGTTGATGCGCCGAGTAATTGGACTGTAGAAGTTACACCACAAAAAACCAGCCTCGCCGGGAACGAAGAAATCACAGTCAACTACAACATCACTGTTCCTGATGACAGCTTACTCTACGACCAGTTACAAATTCGTCTCAATACCACCGAAGGAGTTACAGCCACTTTACCTGTAACAGTGAATGTCGAGCAAATTCTACCGCGATTAGTAGCTGATACCAGCACCTTACAAGCTAGTATGCTGCGGGGAGGACAAACATTAGTTGAATTTACCGTGACTAACCAAGGGGGAATTGCTTCTGGGGCGTTAGATATATTGCTTCCAGAAGCACCTTGGTTAAAGTTAGCTTCTCCTGTAGAAATACCTTCACTAAATCCAGGTGAGTCTGCTAAGGTTTCCGTGTTATTACAACCATCTGCAACTCAAGAATTAACAGTTTATAACGGCGATTTAGTAATTGCAGGTGCGGAGACATCGTTAAGATTACCTTTCAATTTCCGTGCGGTTTCAGAGGCGAAAGGCAATCTAAGTATTAATGTAGTCGATGAATTATTCTTCTTTACTGAAGGTTCACCAAGGTTAGCAAATGCCACAATTTCACTGATCGATCCGTTTAGTGGCAGGGTAATCTTTTCTGAACAAGATGCTGATGGAGTTTTATCAAAAACGGATTTAGCCGAGGGATATTATAAACTACGGATTAGTGCCGATAGTCACGACTCCTATGAGAAAAATATTTATATCGAAGCAGGAGAAACTGAAAACGTTCAAGCTTTCTTGTCTCGCCAAACAGTTAAATATACCTGGACGGTAACACCGACAGAAATTCAGGATCAATATACGATCAGCATTGAAAGTGTTTTTGAAACTAATGTTCCTATTCCTACGGTAGTCATTGAACCTAGTTTCATTGATTTAGATCAATTGCAGGTGGTTGGTCAGGTAATGCAAATTAATGTTACCGCCACAAATCATGGTTTGATTTCTGCTCATGACATTGATTTAGACTTTGGTGATCACCCCTTCTACAAAATCGAAGCTCTCATAAATAATATTGATACTCTAGCGGCGAAAAGTTCTATCACCGTCCCTGTGCGGATTACCCGCATTGCCGACTTTGATACCCTAACTCCTGCGGGTGGGGAACTCGCCATACAATCAACCCCCTCTGTTCCCTGTAGCATTTCAGCCAGTATCGATTATTCCTATGAGTGTGCTGGGGAAGAAATTACACGAGATATCCCTATTCCTATTTTTAATGTAGAAGGTAACTGTACCACTCCTGGCGGTGGGGGTAGCGGCGGTGGTGGCTGGTGGGGTGGCGGTGGCGGCTGGTGGGGTGGCGGTAATGGCGGTGGTGGCGGTGGCACTGGTAGTCGTGTCACCCCGATTGAAGTAAACTTACAAGACTCTAACTGTGACCCATGCAAGGAGAAAAATCTTCAAGCTCTTTCCTGTATTATCCGTTCATTAGGCGGCAAAGCTAAAGGGTTAATTGGCGCAGTTGTAGGTGGAATTAACTGCTGGGTTAATATTGCCAATGGTATCAAAGACTTTAAAGAAGGAAACTATCTTGAGCTTCCTAAACCGTCAGAAATTTGTGACCCACCAGAACCTCTGGACTGTTTAGAAAACCTCTGTTTTGAAGGATTTGGTGGTGATGGTGGCGGTGGTGATGGGCCTGAGGGACTGAGCTTAACCATAAATGCTCTTACTCCTGCCAATGTTGCTAGTGGACTCCAGACTCTACAGCGATATACAACCTACTGGGATGTTCTGAATGAAGTTGCCTTAAACTACTATGGGGATGCGGTTTGGCTTAAAGTAAGTGATGAAAACCAGCCCATTTTGCAAGCTTGGCATCAGGCTTTTAAAGAATATGCTCAAGGCGATACCATTGAGAAGTTTAAAATATCCGATACGGAGCGGGAACAACTTCTAATTTTAGACTTTCCGCAACCATTAACAGCAGATGATGTCAATAAATTTATTGCTCGATGGAATCGCAACATAGAGTATTACAGCCAAGGAATCTTCAGTAAAGCAGACCTGAGTGCAGATCAAAACCCAGATTTCATGGCAATTGATCAGTTGCAAACCCTTGAATCCCAGATTGATCAATTCAAGACAGTTCTTGAAAGTGAAGGTTACGAAGACTTGTATGATGCCACGCTGGGTTTAAGTAATGAGTTATACGAATCTCTCAGTGGTGAAGGAGGGGTCTGCGCTACGGTCAAAATCAAAATTGACCAAGAGGCAGTAATGACTCGTGCCGCCTTCTTGGGCGCACTGGAAATCGAAAACGGCAACAGCAGCAACCTGGAAAACCTCTCTGTTACTCTTCAAATCAAAGATGCAAACGGCAGAATTGTCAACGACTTATTCGGTATCACCAACCCCATTCTCAAAAATATTACCGCCGTTGATGGTACGGGTATCCTCAGAGGCGATGACCCGACAACTAGTGTAGATGAAGGTATCGGTTCCGCCCAATGGACATTTATCCCCACTAACCTCGCAGCACCGGAAATTCCCAGCCAATACACCATCGGTGGGACTCTCAGCTACACTGAAAATGGCAGTCAAATAATAGTTCCCTTGCTTGCTGCTCCCATCACCGTTTACCCCCAAGCGGAACTGTATCTCGACTACTTCCATCAACGAGATGTTTTCGCTGATGACCCCTTCACCGATGATATTATTGAAACCTCCGTTCCTTACTCCCTAGCTGTATTAGTGAGAAACGAAGGCAAAGGGGAAGCGAAGAATTTAAAAATTACCTCTGGTCAACCGAAGATTATTGATAATGAAAAAGGTCTGCTGGTAGACTTCCAAATTATCGGTTCGGAAGTGAATGGTACTGGTGTCAGTCCTTCTTTAACAGTAGATTTCGGCAATATTGCCGCCGGACAAACCGCCGTTGCTGACTGGTTGCTGAAATCTTCCCTGCAAGGTAAATTCATTGAGTACAAAGCTACCTTTGAACATATCAATAATCTCGGTAAGGCTGAACTTTCCTTAATTAAAGATGTCAAAATTCACGAATTAATTCACAAAGTCCAAGTCACCCAACCAACTGATGACGGACTCCCCGACTTTTTAGTTAACGATATCTTTGACGCGAAATTCACTCCTGATACTCTCTACTTCAGTCAGGGGGGAACAGCACCCGTCAACGCTGCAACTAGTATCACCGCCGATGCACCTGCAACTCTGAGTGACCTCAGCGTACAGATTTCCACTACTGTTAACGCAGGTTGGAATTATTTCCGCCTCGCTGACCCCAGCAACGCCCAATTTGATATCCAGAAGGTATTGCGTGCTGATGGTACAGAAGTCAAACTAGATAATGTTTGGACAACAGACCGCACCTTCCCCGCTACAGGTCGTCCCGTCTACGAAAATATTCTGCATTTCCTCGATCGCAATTCTACCGCAGGCAACACCACCTACACCGTCATCTACACTCCAGGCGGCCCCAGCATCACCGACATCATCGATGTCACCCCAGACCCCCGTTCCACTCCTGTAAATGCCATCGCTGTTGACTTCTCAGAAGCAGTTAAAATTGACACATTTGATAGCAGCGATATTACGTTAACTCTTAACGGTGGGGCAAATCTGATTACTAGTGCTGTCACCATTGTCGCCCAATCTCCTACCCGTTTCCAAATTACCGGACTGAGTAACTTAACTAACATAGATGGTACTTATCTACTCACAGTTAATGCAGCCGGAATTGCAGACATTGGCGGTAAATTCGGTACAGGCGCAGTTAGCGAAACCTGGATTAAAACAGCTACAGGTAACGCTGATACCACTGCACCGATAGTTACCGACATTGTAGATTTGTTGGCTGACCCCCGCAATCAACCTGTCTCTTCTCTCAACGTCATCTTCTCAGAAAAAATCGACCTTAGCACCTTCACTTGGCAAGATATCACCCTGACTCGCAACAGTGGCACGAATTTAATTACTAACGCTGTCACCGTCACCGCCGTTAACGATACCACCTACCGCATCAATGGACTAAGTGGGTTAACTACAACAGATGGAAATTACATCCTCACCGTCAACGGTAGCGGTATTCAAGATTTATCTGGTAACGCGGGTACAGGTACACAGTCCGAAACTTGGGTGATGGATACTGTTGCACCGACTGTTCCTACTAATGTTGCTGTCACAGCTACCCCATCCCCAAATAGCTTGCAGACAGCCTCGGCTAGTTTGGGAGTCCTCAACCAATTCGGGCAAATTCGGGTTAATAGTACTTCGGTGACTGTCACTGGTGATTTGGGTGAAGCGGGTTTACGTGTCTCCCTGATTGATAAAACCACCGCCCAAATTTTAGGACAAGCAACTGTCACCGGCACTAGCTTTAGCGGTGACATTCAACTCCCCTCTCCCGGTAGCAGAGATGTGGATGTGCGAGTGCAAGATGTTGCTGGAAATATCACGACAACTACTTTAAGTCTGTTTGCTGATGTCACTCAACCAACAATTACTGAATTCCTCAACGTTCCGCAAAACTCTGTTATTACCCCTGTTGACTTTATTGATGTTCGCTTCTCAGAACAAATCAACCTAAATACCTTCGATAAAAACGACATCACCCTCTCACGCAACGGGGAAAATCTCACCCTCCCTGACACTGTAACCGTTACATATCTCTCCGGTACAACCTACCGCATCAATGGGTTAAGCAACTTCAACACCCCTGGAATTTATGAGTTACAGGTTGATGCAACCACAGTTCAAGATAACGCTGGTAATCTTGGAGATGCAGCAAAAACTACCAATTTCACCATTGCTGCACCTCCTACTCCTGGCATTACTGTAACTCAAAGTGCTGGTAGCACAGTCGTCACTGAAGGTGGTAACACTGATAGTTACACTCTCGTCTTGAGAACTCAACCTACAGCAGATGTCACTATCACCTTAAATCCTGGTAGTCAAATTACCACCGATAAAACTACTCTCACCTTCACCTCTGCTAACTGGAATATTCCCCAAACAGTTACCGTCACAGCAGTTAACGACACTATTCCTGAAGGTAATCACACTAGCAGCATCAGTCACAGTGTCAGCAGTATAGATGCCAATTACAGTAATGTCACCTTACCTGATATCGCCGTCAACATCACCGATAACGATGCCGAAATTCGGGGGATGAAGTGGAATGACATCGATGGCGACGGTGTGAAAGATACAGGTGAACCAGGATTACAAGGTTGGACAATTTATCTTGACAGCAACAGCAACGGACAATTAGATAACGGCGAAATCTCAACCACCACCGACGCTAACGGTAATTATCAATTTACCAATCTGCGTCCAGGAATTTACACTGTTGCGGAAGTACAGCAACCAGGATGGAAGCAAACTTTCCCCGGTACTAGCATTACTACTACTAACGCTGACATTCCCCTGGCTATTCCCAGTTTAGATATTATTTCCCCTGGCGATCGCACTCAGATACAACTCAACTTTAGTGCAGCTAATTACATAGTCAAGGAAGACGGCACAGCTATCACAGAAGTTTGGGTAACTCGCACAGGTAACAGCAGTAGTGCAGTTAGTGCCACACTGAGCTTTACTGATGGTACGGCTGCTGGTTGTAGTTGTGCAGCTAGTTCCGTCAATAATGATTTCAATAATGTGCCGTTTACAATTACATTCGCAGAAAATGAAACCAGCAAACTCATTTCTGTGCAAAATGCCCTGTTAGGTAATTCTCAAGCTATCAAGATTCGTAATGATAGCAAAGTCGAAGGCAATGAATATTTCACCATTAAGCTGACTAACCCCACAGGTGGCGCGGTTCTTGGAAATCAAAGTATTGCTACTGTCACAATTATTGATGATGAAGCACCGTCAAATGTTACCGTTACGCCTCCCCTCGAAACTCCTAGTACCACGATTACTAGTGCAGGCGACTCTCAAGCAATTTCCTTGATTAACCTGAATAACTTCTGGGCAGATAGTCGCTTTGCTAACATCAAAGGTAATGGTTTCACAAGCGTCATTATTGACACTGGGATTGACTTAAATCATCCCTTCTTTGGGGCTGATGCTGATAATAACGGCATTGCTGATAAAATCGTCTATCAATACGACTTTGCTGACAACGACGCAGACGCAAGCGATCAAAATAATCACGGTTCTCACATTGCCAGCATCTTTAGTAGTGTTGCCCCTAATTCTAATATCATCGCCTTAAAAGTCTTTAAAGATAACGGTGCTGGTAGTTTTGCCGACTTGGAAAAGGCTTTGCAATGGGTAGCAACTAATAGCAATACATATAATATTGCATCTGTCAACCTTTCTATCGGAGATAGTCAAAACTGGACTACAGCTACCTCTCGTTATGGTATTGGGGATGAATTAGCAGCGATCGCCTCCCAAAATATCATCATCAACGCCGCCGCTTAGAACAGTTTCTACCAATACAGCAGCAATTCCGGACTAGCTTACCCAGCCATCGATCCCAATGTGATCGCCGTCGGTGCAGTGTGGGCGGGTAACTTTGGCGGGCCGAAAAACTTTGTCGGTGGGGCAATAGATTATACAACTACGGCTGATCAAATCGCTAGTTTCTCCCAACGCGATCCTAATCTTTTAGATATCTTTGCTCCCGGTATCTTAATTACAGGTGCAAACGCCAACGGTGGGACAACTACCTTGGGTGGAACTAGCCAAGCCACCGCTTACATTACAGGTGTGGCAACCCTAGCACAACAGATAGCCCAAGAAAAACTCGGTCGTAAATTGACCGTCTCAGAGTTCCGTAATCTCCTGGATACCAACAGTGTCATTATCAACGATGGTGATAACGAAAATGATAACGTTACCAACACAGGAGAAAATTACCCCCGCGTAGATTTGTTGAAACTGGCGGCAGGTATTCTCAGCCTCAGTGGTACAAGTCCTAATCCTGATCCCGTTAACCCAGGTAACAACAATAACAATAACGGCACGACCACATCGGATAATACCATCAATCAAGTCCACACTATCAACCTAACAGCAGGTGAAGTACGCACAGGTATTGATTTCGGCAACCAACAAATCACAGGTAATCAAGCACCCACGGTTGCTAACCCCATCGCCGATCAAAGTGTTAATGAAGATACAAACTTTACCTTTGTCATCCCAGCAAACACTTTTGTTGATGCCGATGCTGGTAATGTTTTGACTTACACTACAACTTTACCAAGTTGGCTAACCTTTGCTGCCGCAACTCGGACTATTAGCGGTACACCTACTAACAGTGATGTGGGTACTATTAATATTAAAGTCACCGCTACTGATAATGCAGGGGCAAGCATTGATGATACCTTCACCCTGACAGTGACTAATACTAATGATGCACCAACTTTGGGGAGTGCGATCGCCAATCAAACCGCTACTGAAGATACCCTCTTCACCTTCCAAATTCCTGCCAACACTTTCAGCGACATCGATGCAGGCGACACACTCACCTACTCGGCAACTGCACCAAGCTGGCTGACTTTCAATGCCACAACTCGCACATTTAGCGGGACTCCTGGAAATAGTGATGTGGGTGCTGTTAATATCACAGTCACCGCCACTGATAGTGCAGGGGCAAGTGTTGATGATACCTTCACCCTGACAGTGGCTAATACTAATGATGCACCGATATTGGGGAATGCGATCGCCAATCAAACCGCTACTGAAGATACCCCCTTCACCTTGCAAATTCCTGCCAACACTTTCAGCGACATCGATGTCGGCGACACACTCACCTACTCGGCAACTACACCAAGCTGGCTGACTTTCAATGCCAGTACACCTACTAACAGTGATGTCGGTAGTGTCAACATCACACTCACCGCTACTGATAGTTCTGGGGCAAGTGTTGATGATATCTTCACCCTGACAGTGGCTAATACTAATGATGCCCCAACTTTGGGTCAGGCGATCGCTGACCAAACAGCTACAATCAGTAACAGCTTCAACTTTACCATTCCCCAAAACACTTTCTCTGATGTAGACGCTGGCGATACCCTCACTTACAGCGCCACCCTCGAAAATGGTGATCCTTTACCAAGCTGGTTGAGTTTTAATACTAATACTCGTACCTTTAGCGGCACTCCCGTCACTAGCAATGCGGGTATTGTGAATATCAAAATCACAGCCAGTGATACTCAAGGCGCTACCGCCTCAGACATTTTTGCTCTGAGAGTGACAGCCTCTAACGTCATTCCTGGCAATGATACGAACAATTCCCTCTCTGGCACTCCAGGTGCAGATATCATCAACGGCTTTGGTGGCGATGATTATATAGAAGGTTTAGCTGGTAACGACACTATCGATGGCGGGACTGGCAGATTTGATCGGATGTTTGGTGGTGATGGCGACGATACCATAACTGATCCTGATGGAATTTTAGGGGCGCACGGTGGTTTGGGTAACGACACAATCAACGTTACCTTTGCTGCCAACTGGGATAATGATAATAATCCCAACACTGCTCCACGTTCTGATGGCAAAATTACCGGCGGTTACGGCGACGACAACATTACAGTCACGATGAACAATAGTAAATTCTTCATCAACTTGAAGGGAGATGAACCAATTAACAACCCTCAAGGTGGTAATGATGTCATCACATTGTTAGGTAGTTATCAGAATGCAACTGTTGACCTCGGTAGTGGTAACGACACTTTCATCGGTGGTAATGGTGATGATGATGTTTCTGGTGGTGCTGGGAACGATACTATTTTTGGTTTGGGTGGTAACGATAAACTGACTGGGAATAATGGTGATGATATTCTTGTTGGTGGTGTTGGTAAGGATACTCTCACTGGTGGTACTGGAAAAGATATTTTTAGCTTCTCCTCACCAATTGGTCATGGCATTGACACCATCACAGACTTTAATTCTACCGATGATAAGATTCGTGTTGATGCTGCTGGTTTTGGTGGCGGACTTGTGACTGGTACTCTGTTTGAGACTCAGTTTGTTTTAGGAACAGTAGCCAAGGATGAGAGCGATCGCTTTATTTATAATCAATCTACTGGCGCACTTTTCTTTGATGTTGACGGCACAGGTTCTAGCCTTAAAGTTCAAATCGCCACTCTGTCAACTAAACCTGTGATTGATTCTACGAATATTGTGGTCATTTAACCAAATGGACAAAGTAACCTGCAAGGCTTAACCCATAAACGGATAAATTCTTTTCGAGAATAAGAGACTGATACGATAGTTTGAAGTTGGAGGAAAACGTTTTCCTCCAAATTTTTATCACGACTTTTTACAGGATGGCACGATGTAGCACAGAAGCAAGCTCAGTGTTTTATGATGCTGCTCACTTTCTACACAAGCGATCGCCCTAGCTTTGGTAAAGTCAACTTGACCTTCTCGTAGTGCGCTTATGATCTCAGCAGGCAGATTAGGCATTGGCGTTCTGGACTAATTCGGTAGTTGGAGGAAAACGTTTTCCTCCAAATTTTTATCACGACTTTTTACAGGATGGCACGATGTAGCACAGAAGCAAGCTCAGTGTTTTATGATGCTGCTCACTTTCTACACAAGCGATCGCCCTAGCTTTGGTAAAGTCAACTTGACCTTCTCGTAGTGCGCTTATGATCTCAGCAGGCAGATTAGGCATTGGCGTTCTGGACTAATTCGGTAGTTGGAGGAAAACGTTTTCCTCCAAATTTTTATCACGACTTTTTACAGGATGGCACGATGTAGCACAGAAGCAAGCTCAGTGTTTTATGATGCTGCTCACTTTCTACACAAGCGATCGCCCTAGCTTTGGTAAAGTCAACTTGACCTTCTCGTAGTGCGCTTATGATCTCAGCAGGCAGATTAGGCATTGGCGTTCTGGACTAATTCGGTAGTTGGAGGAAAACGTTTTCCTCCAAATTTTTATCACGACTTTTTACAGGATGGCACGATGTAGCACAGAAGCAAGCTCAGTGTTTTATGATGCTGCTCACTTTCTACACAAGCGATCGCCCTAGCTTTGGTAAAGTCAACTTGACCTTCTCGTAGTGCGCTTATGATCTCAGCAGGCAGATTAGGCATTGGCGTTCTGGACTAATTCGGTAGTTGGAGGAAAACGTTTTCCTCCAAATTTTTATCACGACTTTTTACAGGATGGCACGATGTAGCACAGAAGCAAGCTCAGTGTTTTATGATGCTGCTCACTTTCTACACAAGCGATCGCCCTAGCTTTGGTAAAGTCAACTTGACCTTCTCGTAGTGCGCTTATGATCTCAGCAGGCAGATTAGGCATTGGCGTTCTGGACTAATTCGGTAGTTGGAGGAAAACGTTTTCCTCCAAATTTTTATCACGACTTTTTACAGGATGGCACGATGTAGCACAGAAGCAAGCTCAGTGTTTTATGATGCTGCTCACTTTCTACACAAGCGATCGCCCTAGCTTTGGTAAAGTCAACTTGACCTTCTCGTAGTGCGCTTATGATCTCAGCAGGCAGATTAGGCATTGGCGTTCTGGACTAATTCGGTAGTTGGAGGAAAACGTTTTCCTCCAAATTTTTATCACGACTTTTTACAGGATGGCACGATGTAGCACAGAAGCAAGCTCAGTGTTTTATGATGCTGCTCACTTTCTACACAAGCGATCGCCCTAGCTTTGGTAAAGTCAACTTGACCTTCTCGTAGTGCGCTTATGATCTCAGCAGGCAGATTAGGCATTGGCGTTCTGGACTAATTCGGTAGTTGGAGGAAAACGTTTTCCTCCAAATTTTTATCACGACTTTTGATAGGATGGCACGATGTAACACAGAAGCAAGCTCAGTGTTTTATGATGCTGCTCACTTTCTACACAAGCGATCGCCCTAGCTTTGGTAAAGTCAACTTGACCTTCTCGTAGTGCGCTTATGATCTCAGCAGGCAGATTAGGCATTGGCGTTCTGGACTAATTCGGTAGTTGGAGGAAAACGTTTTCCTCCAAATTTTTATCACGACTTTTGATAGGATGGCACGATGTAACACAGAAGCAAGCTCAGTGTTTTATGATGCTGCTCACTTTCTACACAAGCGATCGCCCTAGCTTTGGTAAAGTCAACTTGACCTTCTCGTAGTGCGCTTATGATCTCAGCAGGCAGATTAGGCATTGGCGTTCTGGACTAATTCGGTAGTTGGAGGAAAACGTTTTCCTCCAAATTTTTATCACGACTTTTGATAGGATGGCACGATGTAACACAGAAGCAAGCTCAGTGTTTTATGATGCTGCTCACTTTCTACACAAGCGATCGCCCTAGCTTTGGTAAAGTCAACTTGACCTTCTCGTAGTGCGCTTATGATCTCAGCAGGCAGATTAGGCATTGGCGTTCTGGACTAATTCGGTAGTTGGAGGAAAACGTTTTCCTCCAAATTTTTATCACGACTTTTGATAGGATGGCACGATGTAACACAGAAGCAAGCTCAGTGTTTTATGATGCTGCTCACTTTCTACACAAGCGATCGCCCTAGCTTTGGTAAAGTCAACTTGACCTTCTCGTAGTGCGCTTATGATCTCAGCAGGCAGATTAGGCATTGGCGTTCTGGACTAATTCGGTAGTTGGAGGAAAACGTTTTCCTCCACTTTTTGACCGCGATTTTTGGCAGGGTTGGCACGATACAGCAGAAAATATTTTCTCTGTTTCATCAGACATTCGGGCAAATACAAGCGATTTTACTTACTTCGAGCCTGATGCGACTTTTATCATCTCTAATCTAATATTTGTTTTTGTCAGAGGTTTAATACCTTACTCATCAATCTTTTTAACTAAAATAATGGGTCTGAAGCCCCGTCCTTCTAGGACGGCTTTTTATTGATTTTCAACTTCCGAACTAATTCTCTAAGCACGTCAGACTTTGTTCTTTTGGTTGCTTGGCAGTACTCCTCAAGGTGTGTCAACTCCTCTTGCGTTAACCGAAAAAACACGCTTTTATCCATTGTCTTGTATATCGAAATGATATATAATCATAACAGATTTCAACAAAAGCAATGAAAGCCAGATATCAATTCCGCTTCTACCCAACAGACCAACAACAACAGCTTTTAGCTCAGTTGTTTGGATGCGTGCGTGTAGCCTGGAATGACGCACTGGCTATTTGCAAACAATCCGAAAAACTTCCCAAGAATAGCGAATTACAAAAGCTTGTAATTACACAATCCAAAAAGACTGATGAACGCTCATGGTTATCTGATGTTTCAGTAACTCCATTACAGCAGTCAGTAGCCGATCTAGGAGTTGCTTATAAGAACTTTTTTGATTCGCTCAAGGGGAAACGAAAAGGCAAAAAAGTAGGAACTCCGCGATTTAAGAGGAAGACAAGCAAGCAGTCTGCAAGATTCACTCTAAACAGTTTTTCAATCAAAGGAGATGAAATATATCTAGCCAAAATTGGTAATGTTAGACCTATTTGGTCAAGACAATTACCATTGCCACGACTCTAAACGGACACGGATCGATCATAAGACTACTTCGGTAGCAAGTTGAAATGATGTGTCAAGAATCCCCACGCCTTTAGGATGGGGAGTATGTCAATAAATCTTCTATCTGAGAAAGCAGATTATCTAACTTAGCTCGTTTATCTGGGTCATTCCAAATATCAGCTTTCTTTAATTGTTGACCAATTTGAGAATATCGCTGAACATAGCTACTGGGATTTTCCTTTTCAGTGACATTCAGTTCTTGGATCTTTTTCTTAATTTCGCTCAAACTCAAATTCTGAGATATTGCCAGCTTAAGTAAAGTCTTTCGCTGCTCCTCATTTTTCACACGAGCGATCGCCCTAGCTTTCGTAAACTCAATCTGACCTTCTCTCAGTGCGTTCATTATCTCAGTAGGCAGATTCAGCAATGGTAAACGACTGGTACGAAAGGATTCCACCGAAAACCGACCAATGCCAGCTAGGACTGATTCGATAGTTTGAAGTTGGAGGAAAACGTTTTCCTCCAATTCTTTACCACGGTTTTTTGCATGGTTAGCACGATGCAAGATAGAAGTAATCTCATCATTACTTGTATTGAGGGTAATCGAAAGCAAATCAAGGATTGCTTCGGTTTCCTCTATAGGGTTTAAATCCTCACGTTGCAGGTTTTCAATTAGAGCGACTTGCAGAGCCTGCTGATCATCAAGCTCCCTAATAACTACAGGAACATCAGGTAATTTAAGTTCTTGTGCTGCTCGATAGCGCCTTTCCCCCGCAACTAATTCATAATTCCCATTTGGCAATAGCCGAACCAGTAAAGGTTCTAAAATGCCATGCTCTTGAATTGATTTGACTAACTGAGCTTGCTTAGTGGGGTCAAAGTAGCGACGCGGTTGTTTAACTGGAAGTTGAATTTGTTCAATTGGTATCGTTTGCGAAGATTGAACACTTGCTGGATCTGTAATAAATTTTTGGGCAATAGAAGCAGCAAGCCCTTGACTGAGTGGTTGCCTTGCTTTAGGCATTCAGAACCTCCAAGGCATTCTTAAATAGTTGCTCAATTTCACGTCTAGCGATTCCTGCTGTAGAGCCAGATAAATCAAAGACTGTAGCGTTTTGTCCGTAGCAGTCAGCGATAACTTGTCGCTGATGAAGCACATTTTCTAGGACACTCACATTTGGCATGAGTCGTAGCACTTCGATCGCTTCATCCTTTAATTTAGTTCCTTTCACTGCCCGATTTACAAACATCACTGCCTTTGGCTCTCCACGTCGAATCCTTTGAGCTTGCTGAATCAGCCGTACAGTATCCGAAGCACTTTCCAAATCGACACCCGTAGGTTGGCAAGGAACAATCACTAAATCCGCAGTTAAAATCAATGCTCTAGTTGTTTCGGACAACGCAGCCGGCCCATCAGCAATGACCCAATTGTACTCATCTATCAACTTAGGTAACTCATCCAACAGTACATCAGGTGCTTGAAGAATCTGGCAAGGAACATCTTTTTCTAATCGCGCTAGCCACTTAGAAGATGAGCATTGAGCATCAGCATCTACAACCAGCACAGATTCACCTTTTTTTTGCAGCCAGCGTGCAAGATGTACGGCAACTGTTGACTTACCAGCTCCTCCTTTTTGATTGATAACGGCAATGATTGGCATGAGTTAGGCTCAAAAACACATAGTACAGTTTACGGTAAATCTTCTCTTCTAAAATTTGTATTGTACAAAGCTAGTCATGTTGAACTAGCTAAAATATCCAAAAATAAACAATACTGAACACTCCGATTGGTTAAGCAAAAAAAATCAAAGTATGCCAATCATATAGCGCCAAACCTTCTGCACTAGGCTGATCAGCCCAACCTGTTTTTAGTTTGTTTCTACCATTTCTAGGGTCAATATTCCTTGAGGTTTATTAACGACCAGTTGCATAATATCCAACCACGCAGAACCCATCAAGGTATCGGGAACATCATCCCCAACATGGACAGGAATAATAAACTCGTTAGCATCAATAATTATCCTGCCTTCATACAGATTGAACTGCCCTTCTCCCCGTGCTGTTCTCATGGAAATTTGGGCAGCAATTCTTAACCACTCCAAAGCTTCCAAGTCTTGGGTGTTAATAGCTAGCCACCCCGTAGTAAAACCAGTATCGAATAGAGCTTCGACAGAAAACACATCACCATTGGTAGCAATCAGCTGGATCTCAAACCATAGCTCCCCGTTATCACCGAAAGAACCTACACCCATAGTCTGCCACAGGTTCCAGTGTCATTCAGTCGAAAGATAGTCAGCTTGACATTGGTATCGCCATAAGAATGACGAATTTGTTGGGTTAGTCCTGGCAGGGTTGGATCAATCAGATAATTTTCACTATCAGGGTCGATAGCAATAAACCAGTTATAATGCGTCTCTATCAACTGTTCCCGCAAGCGATCGAACACAGCACGACATCGGACAGCCAGTATATTACTTTGTTCCCGGCGGTGATGAAGTTCTTCCGATGTTATGGTAGACGGTGGTAGGATACGGCTGCGACGACGGGGTGGGAAAACTTGTGTCATATCAACATTTAGGTGCTGGTGTGATTTTATTATGACGTTATTTCAAAGTGTAGATGTTAGGCAAGAGTTACAGAACCAGTTACATATAAATGCTGACAATCAGTTAAAGATACTTTTTGTACCATTGATGCTACCTTCGATACGGATAGTGTTACATATAAATGCTGACAATTAGTTACAGATACTTTTTATACCATTGGCGCTATCTTTGATACGGATAGTGTTACATATAAATGCTGACAATTAGTTACAGATACTTTTTATACCATTGTTGCTATCTTTGATACGGGTAGTATTACAGTTAAATGTTGACAATCAGTTACAGATACTTTGTTATGTAACTGATTGTTCTTGAGGTGTCGATTTTAAATTTTGAGCAAGGCTTTCAATCAGAGAAAAGTTATTTTGGCGGAATTTGGTAAAACCTATCATATTTCATGCCTTTTTTAATCGAGTTATTGAAGCATTTTTAGAAGTTAAATATAGCAATAGCCACAGAGATTAAGCTGCATGAATATAAATTTTTATCTAAAACTAATTAACGCTGGATATCTGCCGTAAGTTTCCAATGTGCCGTAACTATGCCGTAGGCTAAGATGCTTTCATCATCAAACTTGCCGTGATCAAGCAGTGTGCCGTACAAAAACAATAAACCACTTGGAGGCAGTCTCTAAAATTTACGATACTACGGCAGATACTTTACCAATCAGGTAAGAAATAACTATCATTTTGACCAGAATTGAGCTTCTCAACTTGAATTAATTCCTTTAAACCAGCAATTAATTCCTGTTCTGAGTAGCTGGTGAGTCTATCAGCTTTCTTTAAATCACGTAATGTCTTTGGGACTTTATTCCTCACATTTTGAAAGTATTCTAAAACTTTGTTGGCGACTTCACTTAATTGCTGTTGCGGTTTTGATTCTTGACTGCTATCACTCAATTTAAATTCCAAATCGAAAACTCTATCCAGATAAGTCTTTTCATCAGCAATAAAATTAGACTGTTTTGATAATTTAGGCATCAGTGCCACAACAAAACCACCCAGGGAAGCAATCAATATGGGACGTAAGTTTTTATAGGATATAGGTTTTATCTCAAGATATCTAGATTTAATTTCTTCCCTTTCTTGCTTGCCAGGGATAATGTCACCCCTATTTAAAATCAACTCCAGCACCCCATAGGATTCTTGTTCTCTACCATTTTTGATGTACCTGTTACCTAATAACAGTAAATTGAGGCAGAGACGAGTTTGAGAATCCATCTTTTCAATACCCAGTGCAGCCAGATTAAAAGACTGAAGGGAAGCAAAAAACTTGGTATTAAATTCTCTGCCAATTAGTAAGACATCTAACAATTTACTTCCATAATTCCAGTCGGAATAAGCTTTACTGAGTTGGTCAGCGATAACTAACCAATCATCCAAAATCAGAATTAGCGGTGGTAATGATTCCCGCTTATGTTCAGGTAACTGCTTACGTTGCTTGTAAGAGTTATAAAAGTGATCAATTGTACGTTTAGCTGATTCTGGTTGCTCCTGATCAAAGACAATAACTCTACCTTTGTCCCGTAAACCGCAAAAGCGATCATTTTTTGCACTGATTACCCAAATATCAGCACTATTATCATCATCCAGAATCCTTTGAATCAAGTAATCAAGGGTAACGGATTTCCCTGAGCCTGGGGCAGCAACTAAGGCAGTAGAACCATCAGAACGGGCTATGGTTTGCAGAGTAGTGAGTGCTTCCGTCTCTGATGAGTGAAGATAATCACCTGTTGACACTGGTTGAGGTGCAAATGTTGACTGTTGCACTTGTTCTTGCACAGTTCCGGGTGTGCCATGTGGTAATTGTGCGGCTGGCTGTTGCTGTGGCTCAAATTTCTCAAAGCTCTGCCCCCCATCTAACAAGTGACCAAACTCGTAATAATCATCAGCCGACATAGCCATGAGTAGGGCTGTCTGCTGTTGTGGGGTAATGCTGGCGATAAATTGCTGTCTGGCTTCTGCAATTTTGATGCCACGCAAGTATTTCAGCAGTTCGTTACCAGACAGGTCTAACAGTTGCTCACCAAGTTTTACACTGTAAGATGCTCTAATACCTTCAAACTGTTTGGTAGCTCGGTAATGAGGTCTGATATCTGCTAGATAATCCTGTGCCTTACTGGTGGCCCACAAACCTATCCCCCCGAATGCGATCGCTGCAATACCCAAATGAATCTTAAATGGGTTGTCGGCTGGCAGTTCACGGAAGACATACAAACTTTCATGCTGGAGGAATGCCCAAGGGTTATAGTTTGGGTTGCTGGTGCGGTACTGATTAGCCTTCAAATATGGTTCGGGAATTTGCGATCGCTGTTCGTACTTACAATATTTTTTACCCAGCAATAGTTCTTCTGGGCTGCCCTCACCTGCGAGTATGGGTGCATCGTGGATTCTGGCTGACTTCGGGTAAAAACAAATCTCTTTCTTAGCCATGCCGTCGCCAATATGACCAGCAATGGCACAAACCAAAGCACCTGCCACAGACAGTTTAACAATCAAACCTAAACGCAGTGGCAGGCTGTAGGTGCGTTGATTAAGTTCAGTTGGTTTAACATCTTTCATTATCTCTTTTTCCGTAAAAATAAAAACAGTGCTATGGCAGCACATACGGAAAAGCCCAACAAAAAGCCAAAATGATTTTGACTGGGTTGCTGAATGCCTTCAAACTCTCTCACCTGCTGGGTAAATACTTGGAAACTGCCACGGGCTACAAAGTCCATCTGTTGGGCATCCCCGGTTAGCTTACTCGAACTAGCAGCCAACATCGCGGTACGAGTCACACCAATAGCCAACTTTTGACGGTCGGTAATTTTGGGAATCAGACTATTTTCAAAGCGCAGGTAGCAGAGGGTAGCAGCCAAAGAAGCACCCACTGGTAAGCCTGCTACCACTGCCGGGAACATTCCTACACTGCCAGCCAGATACAAAGATTGCGTTGAGGTGAGTTGAAAACCTGCTAAAACTGCACCTTGGGCAATACCACGAAATATGGTGATAGAAGTGTCAGTGGAGGCGATCGCTTGTTGGACTTGTTCACTATCGTATTCATCCCCAGTTAAAGATATAGGCGAATCATCAACAATCTCAGCATCAAAATAAATAGGTGTTTTCTGATTTTTGGTTAGCATTGGCCAAACCTTGTAAAGAATTATCCCCAGGAGTGAACCCAATATCGTTCGGTTAAGACATCTCTTCGCTCTCGCCAGCAGAGGAGCGGGGGAGCAGAGGAGAACGAAGAGCTAGAGGGGCAGGGGGACAGAGCTTTCAAGGGTAGGGGTTTTAAAATCTCGAAAATAGTTGAGAAATTTCTCAACTGTTTAACGTGGTTTGGTCGTTTCAGGATTTAAGCATCGGCTAAAATAGTCAAAAAATGACCAAGTACAAAATCCGGCGTTGCACAAATGCGGGATGAATCGGCGCTCGAAATCATTGATAACTCGTTCCAAATTGGGCAACATCATCCCATGATTCAGCAACGCCCAAAATCCCTACCCTTGAAAGGGGGGGGGGTAGAGTAGGAGACTCAGTATAGGCTTGCTCCTCTGCTCCTCAGCCCCTCCGCTCCCCTACACCCCTGCTTGCCCTCATGAGCAAATTTCTTTCCTGAACGGTATTGAGGGTTGACCCCTGAGAATTTACTAGTTAGTCAATCAACCGTCTAAAGAAACCTTTGACACCGCGCATGGCGTTAGAACCGTGTCTGTGAATGTCCTTGAGTGTTTCTTTGGCTCGGTCTGCGGGTGAAAGACCTTGCTGTTTGTCCTTTACCTGCTGCCAAACCTGAGATTGTGCCTTGGTAGCATCAATCTCAATCACTCTGAGCGTTGCACGGTGCGATTCACCAAGCAGGTTAAGCGTCCGTCCGTGCCGAAACTGTTCTTGGGCTAACTGGTTATCAGATGCAATAACCTTTTGCTGAAGACCATAGCCCAAACGGGCATCGCTAACTCTGACCTTTGACCAACCATCAGCCATTTTGTTGATACTTGTACCTGCGGCTGTGAGAAACTGGGTTTCTTCTGCCATGACTGCCTCAGTTGCTTGTAAACCTTGGTTGAGGTTGCCAAATACTGCTTTAGCATTTTGGGCGCGTTGAGTTTGTCTAATTCGGAAATCAGCCACCTCTGCGGCAGCTGTCTCGTTGCCGTCGAGTGCTTGAAATATAGTTTCTTGGCTGATGTTGGTTAAGGACTTTAAAGCAGCATAGGTGACAGGTGCATCCAGCTTGAGTTTTACGGTTCGGTTCATGATTTACACTCCAAATTCATAGCAGTGCCATAGAGATACAAAGAATACCGTTCGTGGTCGTTGGCACTGAAAAAAGGAGTGTGAAGAGGGCAAGCCAGAGGAGAAGCGATGCCTAGTTGTGTGTACCCATCCCAAGACGGATCATCAATCTCAATCTTTGATGTGAGTTCAGGCAAATATCTACAAAAGCCGTTTGCTTCGTCACTAAGACAAATATAATTAATGACTACTTCTATGGTTCCCATGCTCCTAACTCCTTAAGTCTGTTAAAGATGTCACTAGCCTGCTGTTTAGTAGCACCATCAGCAATATCAGAGAGTGCTGTCTCATCTCCTTGTGCAAGCCTCCAAATAGTTTCGTCCGGTAGTTCTCCTCCAAAATTTCCTAAAAACTGCCCATGAGTTAAAGGGTTTGGCGTTTCGTCAATTGTTTGGAATTGGTCATAAATTCCTTCAGATTGCAGGTATGGTAGTGCTTCTTGAATAATCTGCTGCTGCTGGGGAGTTCTGCCTAAGTCTGGTTGAAATGGATCATCATTAGCCACAATAAATGCTGCTGACTGAGCCAGTTCTTCTGGGCATCCGTTATTAGTTAGCGCGTTCAAGGTTACAGAAAAGATGTTGTCGCTCATCTTGCTAAGATCCTTTATATTGATACCTGATGCTATAGAAAAGCGATTCGCATTACTGATTGGCTGTCTTTGGGTGCAATCGCCTTTAATTTGACATTCTGATTGCAAAGTATTGAAAAACTGACGAACATCGCCCAAAGTGACATCAGAATCAAATTGCAAAGCTTGGTATTGTGGATCTTGATGAATTTGTCTGAGCAATTGTTGGGCTTGTACAACCAATTCCGGTAGTGACTGCTGACTCATATTCACCTCACAATAAGGATAATTGCAGTGATTGTTGGTTGACTACATAACTATTTGTAGATAAACCTTCTACGGCATAACAACGAGTAGTTAAAGCTTTGTGATTCAGATGCAGGTCAGCCTTCTTTCGCTGTCCAGAAAGAGGACGGAAGATATACTGTGGAGCGTTAATTGTGCCTGTTTTGTACAGGTATCGGTATAAAGTTCGATCTATTTGATAAACGCCCGATTGAGTTAGTAATGTTGAATCATGAATGCGAGTGAGATTTTGCATTAGTTTTCACTCCCACTTTTTAACGAACGAACAAGAGTGTCACCGTAGTTCACCAACAGGATGGTAAATAGTTGTGAATATGTATTGATTCCTGTTTGCTCAATGATTTCCTTGGCTAATGGTATGTGTTTCTCGTCCAAGACTACACGGGTCTGATTCATAACTTAAGACTCCTAACTAATAGCTGACCTTTCGGTTTTTCGGTAGCTTGTTCTGGTTGAGATATTTGTGGAATTGATGCAAGATTTTCTGTTTCAATTTTTGGAGGCTGAGGCAAAACATTCATCGTATTGCCTGCTAGATATTCACTAATCAAGAGATTGGTGGCAGATGCAACGCTAATTCCTCTTTCGGTTGCATATTGGGATACCCAGACTGAATGACGTTTATCTAGTCTCACTTTGAAATTAACTGCCTCAGTTTGAGGCAAAGATGAAAGATTTAAATGCCATTGATGTCTGATTGCGTCCAATAGCAGATTTACAGTGTCACTCAATTTGGAATAGTTAAGTGAAAGACGGACTCCTTCAACTTTGTGAGCTACTTGAGCCGCTAAACGTACTTGCATTTTACATAGCCAACAATGCTTGAATGTTTGATAGTTGGGGATTGACAGGAATGTAAAATCCTTGCTTGGTACTCAGTTTTTGACGGACTAAATTAGCGCAGCCACCAATCAGCATCACGTTGGTAACATCGGCAAGATAATCATTAGCAGCTGTGGTGATGCTATCCATCAGATTGTTAAACCAGTTTTCTAACAACCCTGGAAAGACTGAGCTAAAGTCATATTTACGTCCGTAGGTGAAAGAGCCATCAGCAATAGCATCCATCATCTTCGCCACTTTAAAAGCAACGTTATCGCGCTTGGCGTAACTCTGCATCAAATCACTATTGATGATGTCGTTAGTCAAAGAGACACCACCCACTTTAGGAATTGAACGACGGGTGAGAATTTCCGAGGATGGGGTGATAACGACATAATTAGTTGTGCCACCGCCGATATCAATAGCGAGTGTGTCGCCATCCATGTCAAGTTTGCCGTTTCTGTAAGCATTAATTACAGCCACATCTGTCTCAAGGAAAAATTCAACGTTTTTGATTCGATGTCTGTAGTTTGTGCCGTTGACGTTAATTTGATGCTCTGCAACTAGAGTCCGTCTGATTGTGTCTTCATGCCATTGAGAATGTTCTGGGACGAGAAACCGAACAACACCATCAAAATCCTGCCGCAATCCAGCCAAAGTAAACGGTTTAAAGAATTCTGGCAGGTCTTTACCTCTTTCTGCTGCTGTTTGTGAATTTTTCTGCTTGGTGGCGCGGTCTCCGAGGACTAAAACCTTATCATCAAGTTTGACAGAGGGTGAATCGTCAGTGTCGTAATCTCTGGCGCTGGTATAAGTCACATCTTGGAAGACTGAGCGCATCACGCGAGGTTTTTCACCTTTGAGGGCGGTGATACTGCTGTAGTTTCCGATATCTGCACAGTAAATATTGATCACTTGCAATCTCCTATTAAAGCTAGTAGCAGCCAAACATTTATATTGATGTGGCTGTTGCTAACCGTCTTCAGATAGCTGAGTGCGATATTCACTCTTACTTTCCTGGTCTTGGATTTGCTAAAGTCCTAGTCACATTTACAGAAGTGCTTTACCACAGGAATACTTATTAAGTCATAGTTACTATGGTTTGGTTATAAATTATTCGTTAAACGTCTATTAACTACACGATAGCAGCTAGTTGCTTAGTGTACAAGTTGACTAGCTATTTAACTTACTTATCAATTAGAGCTGTAAAATAATTGTCAGCTTATAGTCTATACAACTAAGCAACTAGTTGATATATTGGTGCTTAAGAGAATCAGGTGTATGAAGTTGATTTGTAAACTTAAAGATTTAATGGAAGAGAGGCAGATTAGCCAATTAGCACTAGCAGAAGCTACGGGATTAGCCCCAGGCACAATTGGAAAACTTTATCGTAATCAGGTGACTAGAATTGATGAAAAAACTTTGAAACAATTGTGTAGATACTTTGAGCTAAAAAGTATCGCTGATATTTTTGAAATTCAATGGGAACAAGGAGATTACAAAGTGTGACTGAAACGCCAAACAATTATGACAGGCAACCATCAAGCAGACAAAGACAACAAAACTAGTGGTCGCCAAACGTGACGGAGGAAAATCAACCAAACAAACCAAACGATGATTTTGATCCAGTGTCAGACCCAAGGGACTGGTCAGCAGCCGAAACAGAATTAGCTTGTTTCGCTCTTGCCAGAAGCAAAGGTAAGCAGTTGGTTAAAATCATCAATACTAAAAAACCACCCATGCCATTTATTTGCATTTTTGAGGACTACCCTGAATGACACCTGTAGCTACCCAAATCCCCATCACTGCAATTATCCCCATACTGATTGCTATCGGCGATCGCCAATGGCAGCAGTTTAAAGATTTAGAAGCAGATTTTGTAACTCAAAATGGGGTAGAAGTCTGGCAAGAAGTGTTTAATTTCCGCGTTCTACCTGCGTTAGACAAGGATTCTCATCGTTGGTTGCTAGTTCATTGGTGTGGAGAAGGAATTAACTGGATTAAAAATGTGGCTTAGTGAGAAGCGCTCTCCAGGGCGTGCGCGGAACGCCATCGCTGACGATTAAGCGGGTATACAAAAAATGGGTTAATTGCGCATGAGTAAGACACTCTCAAAATTACTTAACATTTCAGGAGGGCTATTGAAAAAAGCGACCACTCCAGCTAAGGAGCGATCGCTGTTTGTATGTAATTGTTTAAATGTTCGCTTGAATGTTTTAAGCCTACAAGACCAGACAGACAAATCTGTTTTTATACGGTCGAGCCGCTTTTCATGTTACTCTAGCGAGAGTAAGTCTGCACGTAAAACTGCAATCAGTCTTTACAAGGGAGGTAGTAACGACAAAAACAGCATATTCAGATAGTCAGAATAAATGTGAGTCGTTTTAGAACAGTTTCGGTGACATAAAGACTGCCAGGTCAAAACACCAAATTGTTCCAGACAAGCGAGGACTCACCACTCGTAATTAACCTATCGTACCTGTACCTGTACCTGTACCTGTCTGTTGCCAATATTAGCACACAGGCGGGACACTTTATGCTTTTTTTTGGACAAATAGTAAAAAAAGCATCTACCGCTACAAATGATCCCCACTCTGAAGTCAAGCGGAGTATTGGCAAAAGCTATTGAGCCAGAAATAATTGAGGGATGATTTGACGGCTAGATGCCTCGCAGAAGAGGATAACGTCGTGAATAATAGATTTTTTCAATCAAAAACTGGAATTATTACCCTTAAAAAAACAAAGAGGGCTGGTTTCTGCTTGATTTACTACGCACCAGTTAGCGCCAAGGCTTACACCAGTCGCTCTTAAAGTTTTGTCAAGTAAGTAAAAAAAAGAAATCGGCTAGCTGCCCACACGCCAGACATACGTTTAGCGGTTAACGACTAACCGTCACAATTTTTAATAGCAATTTAAATGTAGCAATGTCTGGGTCATAAAAGCAAAATTAGTGCAACTTAAATCAGGTGCATCAACCCTCTAAAACTGACCATGAGATTATCAGACGAAGAATTTCCGCCATTTTCACAAGAAAATTAATTTTTGAGCGAACACGAAATTTTTTGTTTGTAGCCGTTGATGACATCTGAATAAAGCACCGCTAATGAAAGCTCCAAATGAGGGAGTAGGGTGTAATAAGCAAGAAGGGCTTAAGGTATTGAGTGTTTGGTGGAAGAAAAAATTCTCCACCCCATCCCGAAAATCCCAAACCCTCAAAGATACACCCCAAACCCAAAAAGTGTGTGTAGCTCCGATGAACCAATCATCAACATCGGAGAGAAAAAAATGGCAAAAGCCAAAGCAAACAAAGCATTACAACCTACCCTAGAGCCATTAGACCCAATAGGACAAAAATTTCTAGAATACTTCCATCACGGCTGGGGATTCATCTACGCCCCCACCCCAAAAAGTGGTGAACGCCCACATTGGCAAACAGAAAACCGCTACCCCATACAGCCGCGCAACCTGTGGCAACAATACTTAAACCCCGAAGTCCTACTAGGACTGCGGTTTACCAAAGAAACCAACTACCTACTAATAGACCTAGACAGAAAAAGCCAACTACACCCATCAAACAGCCGAATAAAATACCAGCAACTACTAGCCAGCTTAGAAGAAATCGGCCTATGCAGACCAATACCCATACAATCAAGCGATAGTGGCGGACTGCACATATATTATTTCCTAGAAGAAAAACAACATTCCTACACCCTAGCCTGTGCCATCCAGCAGACCCTAGAAGCAGCAGGATTCAAAATCAAAGGAGGAGAACTAGAAATATTCCCCAACTGCAAAGTGTACAGCAAAGGCAACCCCAGTAACTTCAACGCCCACCGCTTACCCTTACAGACAGGCTCCTATGTACTAGACGATTGCCTAGAACCGTGGTCAGACGACATAGGAGACTTCCTCAACGCCGCCGACTGGTCAGCAGCAGGGCAAGACTACGAAGCATTAGCCCAAGCACTAGCCCAAGCCAGCAGCAAAAAAATCATAAAATTCCCCTACCGTCAGCGCAGTGCAGCAGAGCAATGGAAGCAAGACCTAGAACAACGTATCTCCGAAGGATGGACAGGATACGGACAGACCAACGAACTGCTCAAAGACATAGCCTGTTACGGCATAGTATTTCGCCAATTAAGCGGACAGACACTAGTAGATCATATAGTAATCACAGCCTGCCAATCTCCTGGGTACGTAAACTGGTGTCGCCACCAACACGAAATCGAGCAAAGAGCCAGAGAATGGGCAAGATGCTGTGAAGGATTTTACACCCCCTACCCAGGCATACCGCAACGGGTAAACAGTTATAAAGAACAATTTGGCACAGTAGATGAGAACAAAGTCATCAACCTGCACCCCAACGAACAACGCCAGCAAGAGACGATAGAGCGGATAAGCTCGATAGTCGCACAGCTACAACAAACTCTAACATTTCCCGAAAGGACAAGCGATCGCGCACAAGCAATAATAGCCGCATCCAAAGCCCAGTATGGCAAAGGAGTAAGTCAAACAACCCTGCACAAACCAATATACCTACCCCTATGGCATCCCGACCACCAAGAAAACTCCACATCAAAACAGCCTGTAAATGAGTTTCTAGAAAGCAACACAGCGATTTTAAATCCAGAAAAATACCCCCAAATAGCAGATCCGTGGTTAGAAGAAGCACAGCCGGAAACCCAGACAGAACAAGCAACCCAGCCGGAAGTAGCCAAAATTTACACACTCCCCACACATATGAAGGTTTTGTACCTAAGTTCAGCTAAAGCGTTGCCACCAGCAACGCCTATAGCTGAACTTAATCAAATTCAAGAAACTTCTCCCAGTTCCAATTCTTTAGAAATTTCTAATCTTAGCAATCATAAGCAAAACCAATACCAGCTCTTCCCCAGCGAACCGTTCAATGACAATAAGCAAGACTTATCAAACGAGGAAACAATTGCTCCTTTAGGCATTTCCGACGTATTAACCACTGCCGATAGCCATGTTGATAGCGTCTGTAATAACACTTTACAGGGTGAATATACCTCAGAACCCGAAACCTCTATACCAGTTTCTATACCAACTACCACACACCCGAATTTAGGATGTAAAAATCCACTACCCATTCCTGTAGAAGCGGATTCACCACCTGAACAGCAAACCTTTACCCCAGAGGATTACCGTCAGGCAATCAGACTGAGACTTCAGGCGACAGCTCAAGCACGTCATTGGGTGAAATTATACTGCACCATAGAAAACTTAGCCTTAATGCCCCAAGAGCGAATCAAACTGGAACAGCTAGCCATACGCCTGCTGATGCTAGAATCGCCGTCGCAGATTTTACAACAGGAAGCCCAGCAATGGCTCTCCAGTAACCGCTCTGCTCTAGAGATGGCAGAGGGTTTGAAACAAAGGAAACAAGACTACAAGCTATGGGATTTGTGATTATGCAGGTTTTTGATTAAAAATGATGATTTAGCGGCAAAAGCTCAACAAAAACCCCGCAAATAAGTGGGGAAAACTAAGATAGGTTAGTGTGGCTTAACCCATGCTGTTAAAGATATATGATTGCTTTAGTTGAGGAGGAGCTAAAAACCTAATGTAATTTATTACATTATTACACTTGTCTTTATTTACATAATTACAACTGTAACGAAGACTGAAAACCCTGCTTACTGTGTTGAAATATGAATGCTCACAAGATAGAAGTCGTTTTAACTGAAGATGGAACTCTGATGCTACAGGGTTTGCCCTTTCATGCTGGGGATGCTGTGGAAGTGATTATTCTGGAAACTAAAACTCCACAGCAACAAGCCCAACAGTTACCCCAATCAGGTACAAATCCTTATCCTTTGCACAACACACAACCATACCGTTATGACGACCCCACAGAACCGGTCGCTTTAGAAGACTGGGAAGTTCTGCAATGATTGTACTTGACACTCATATTTGGGTTTGGTGGGTTCAAAACGATTCACGACTGACTAAACAACAGCGACAATGGTTACAAGATTACGAGTCTGACAGTTTAGGAATCAGCATTCTTTCATGCTGGGAAGTAGCTAAATTGGTCGAAAAAAAGAGACTAATTTTACCTTTGGCTATTGATGAATGGCTAGAAGCAGCTTTAGCTTACCCTGGTGTACAACTATTAAATTTGTCCCTGCCAATAGTAATTGATTCAACTCAATTAAGCGGCTTCCATAGCGACCCGTTTGACCAACTTATTGTAGCTACAGCCAGATTTTATGATTGTCCTTTGTTAACTGCGGATGCGAAAATTCTTAACTATGTTGATGTGCAAACTCTTAAGTAGGGGTATTCCCCTGAGATGGTAGACAGGTCAAGTGTCTTAATTAACTTTCTCGCCCAACAGAAGAGCGCGATCGCTCCGATGTCATCTTAATTGAAAATGTCGAACCCAGTTTGAGAAAATGGTCTTGTCCTATTCCCGGTAATGAAATGATGCGACTAGAGGTAATTTCATAAATCAGGATAGTGTCAGGCAACATCAGCCAACAGTACAAAACCTATGGATGAAGGGATCTGCCAACTTGATGCCACTCCAGAATGGCTAGCTAATGAGTCAATTGATTACATAGTTGACTGTCTGGAGTATTGCCACAACCCCCAGATGTTAGCTGACCTGCGGGCAATCTTCCCACGTCAAGCACTGCGAAGTGCCAGTATTAAGGTAAGTCCTGTCCAAAGGGAGCGTATCAAACTGTGGTTGCAACAGCTCAATGGCGAGATGGCAGCATGAGTGGGGTATTAGTACCATCAGAACAAAAAACTGGGATTGCCCAACGCTAAATAATAATACAAAAAGTATTAACAGGCTAAGACGCTTATCAGCCTTGTAGTTGGATGTCTGAGGCAAGAATTTAGTTCCTCCAATCAAGCAAGCACACACTTGACTTTTGGTTTAGAGACTTTTTCGAGAGAAAAATATTTTCTCAACGATAGGATGCGGCATTCAGACTTTGTAAACTTTGGAGAGTCTGACTGATTTTTTGGGAAATTTGTGAGTTGGTCTTTTTTATGGAGTTAATTGCGAATTTTCTTAATAGCTTGCGAAAAAGTAGTACAAATAAATTATTTTTCTGCTCAAACAATGAGCGCACCGACAGACTTGAAGCTTATACCAATTTAAAAAAAGAATGCGACAAATAAACCATCTGTATAAACGCGATTCATCGCGTCTCTATCCAAGGATGTGTTGCAATCATTAATTGAATTGGTATTACATACATCTAAATTTTTGTATCCATGAGTCATTCTTAATTTTTTATTAAGAATGAGAATTTGCCCCATTCTATAAAAGTGGGAGCCTAAAAGCGTTTGGACAGTTATAACAACGCAACCATAGGTACGCCATTGTAACTAATTCCAGGTTTTCTCGCATTTATGTCCCAAAAAAGATAATTATGTCCCAAAAATGGGCATGAAGACATCAAAAGCAGTTATTTTGATGCCAAAAATAGATATTAAACCCTCAAAAAACAATATTTATCCTCATTAAATGAGGACTAATAAAAATAGAGAAAGAAAGTTACAATAATATTTATTCGTGAGCAGATAAAAATAAAAATAGGGTAATTTTCATAAGTTAAACATTTTGTCAACTATTCACAGTAGTAAAAACTTGCTAAAAGCAGTTTAAATAGTAAAAAAATATAGAGAAATTTGAATTAAATTTACAAAAATGGTTTAGCTCTAGTCGATTGCACTAAAGTTTTTTTATTGTTCCTTTGCAAAAAAATTGGATTTAGCAGTAAATTAGATTTATTAAGACAGAATTCAGGAGACAGAATTCAGAATTTAGAATTGAATTGGAATCCGACTAGTGGATGAATAAATAGGTTTAAGAACCCCACTAAATTGTTCACATAGCATCTCCTAGAGAAGATTTAGTTGTCTACTCTTCTCCTGGCAAAGACGCTACGCGAACGGGAACGGCTACCACCGAAAAATTAGTTGTGAGTCTGTAGCTTGCTTTACTATGTAACGCAACGTAAATCCGCCGGATATCCCCTACTACTACTAATTGATTCTGACTCCTGAATTCTTCTTGAATCCTCGTAATCAAAGTGTGTTTCCTGGGCAAAGGACATTTAAGAAATTCCCTGGGTGTTATTATGAAAATGAAACACTTCCCTAAGACTTTGACTCGGCTTAAAGCATTTAGATCAGCAGATGAACGAACTGATATTAAACCGATAAAAAATCAAGCTGCAAAAAGCATATTTGAAATATTTTTCAAGGCACGCTGGCAGCTTGTTTCAGTCACCACAACGCTTTTAATTGGTTTACAAACTAGAGCAGCGAGAGCAGATTCCATATTTTCTAATGCACAAAAAGCAATGGAATGTATAATTACTAATGCGTCAGCAGGTGGAGCGATTAGTAATGCAGTCCTAACTAGTCTGCCAATGATTTTATTTACCGCCTTGACAATAGTTTTATTTGGTTACTTCTGCTTCTCTGTTTATCAAGGAGTAGCAGCGTATGGGCGCGGTGAAGAAGTGAGTAATGTCATTCAGCAGCCGATTTTTACATTCATATCCGTTATATTGATTGTAGTATTCCAATCACTGCTTTTTGGCAATAACGCAGCTTGTACCTAATTTCTCTGGAAGGATTCAGAAGTCAGAAGTCAGGAGTCAGAATCAATCAATGAAGGATACTCTATGGGAAGTAAACTACATTCACTAGTCGTACAGTATTCATGCGCTCATTCTGACTTCTGTTTAGATAACCTACGTTAAGCAAATTACAGAAATCAGAATCAATTAGTGAGGATATTCTTTGGCATTTCGCTCTTAAATCACTGTTAAACTAAAGAGCATTAAATCTTTGATTTGGTGAGGCAGTCTATTGGAGAATTAGCCTACAACAACTTCTACAAGAAAGTCCGAATTGTTGGCATAATTCCTACTTTGTAATAACGCTATTGATGAATTTGTAAGAACTGCCAAACCTTTAGGGAAGAGCTATTCCAGCCATTGATAATCTCACAGAGAAAAAAGATACATCATCAATGCTGACTCCTGAAAGGCATTTGACGATGATTGCTACAAGTAAAAAACCTTTCATCTATTCCTCTTTCTCATGCCATTTCACTAAATGAATGATACAAACAATTTCTCCTCTGATCCTCTGCTCCCCCGCTTGCCTAAATGTATCAACCTGAAAGTGAAACAGTATGACTCCTGACCCCTAATTTTACTAATTTCTAAAAGCTCATGAAACCAGAAATAATCACAGTAAATCAGAGCTTAGGTGAAAGTCCAAAATTCGGCCCATTCACAGGCAGACAGTTCGTAATTTTTGCTGGGGTATTTTGCGTAGTTTTCGGACTACTCTGCTTAATTCTTGGACTAGATATATTCTGGGGATTAGGCTTGGCATTTTGGGCTAGTCTATCAGTCGCATTCCTATCAGGAGATAAACCTTACCTATACTGGTCAAAGGTTTATCCCATCCTCCCCAGATGGACAAGAGGATATGCTAAATACACCTCACCACAACATAAGAAAAAAGTCGGTACTAGAAAAGTCAAACTCACTCGTTCATCCAAACCTAAAACACTTAATCCCTTTGAAGATTGGCTAGATTTAACAACCATAGTCAGACTCAAAAAAGATGCTTATATTGTCGGAGCTTACCTACTAAGTAAAAAAAATCTCACAGAAAGTAGTAACACCTTACAACTAATCTTCGGCTTTACTTGCACAGGTATTCATCCTTTATTCAATTCAGAACAAGAAATAGAAGCAGTAGCTCAAGCATTTGAAAACGGCTGTAAAGAAATTCCCCAAGGCGAAAAAATCACTTGTCGCTGGAGTTCATTCTGTGATGATAGCGATAATACAGATTATTTAATGCAACGGTTGAATAACCCAACTTCTCTAGAAAGTGAGTTTTTAGACTGGGGAAGGCTGGCAAGAACTCAAAAACTCACAAAAGAGAAAGCCCGTAAAGATATCAAATTAAATATTTATTGGTCATTTACAGTCACCTCAGAATCACTAGATACTTCAGACCCAGTAGATAAGTTCTTAGCAAAACTGACCAACTTCCTCCAAAGAAGATTTACAGATTCAGGAGTCAGTCAAATCACCAAAAAGCGATTCACGCAGATATTAACAAAAGCCCTAGAAGCCTCATTGAGATACCAGCAGATTCTCTCAGAAATGGGGTTAAATCCCCAACCCAAAACCGACAAAGATTTATGGAGAGAACTTTGTAAAAACATCGGAGCAAAGGAAGTAATCATCCCGCATACATTGGTATTTGATGAGCAAGAGTTGAAAGAAGAAATTGACGAAAAAGCCGCCTTCGATAAACCACTAGAAATCATCAATCAACCGCATCTCACCTCAATCATCCTCAATAATGGTGTGCCTTTCGCCGATAAGCGATGGATATGCTTACCAAACGGTGAAGATAAGAAGTTTGTCGGAGTAATGGTACTAACCCGGAAACCAGAAATCTTTGCCTCCACTAAACATCAAATTCGTTTCCTGTGGGACTTATTCTCACGCAACAACATTTTTGACGTAGAAATCATCACAGAATTCTCCCCGGCTGACAGAGGGATAACCCGTGCAGCCCAGCAGATGATTACCAAACGTTCCAGGGCATTAGATTTAAATGTACAGCAGAAAAAATCAATAGATGTATCTGCCCAAATCAACGTAGAACGCTCAGTAGAAGCACAACGGCAACTATATACAGGAGATGTACCACTAAATTTAAGCTTGGTAGTCCTAGTTTACAGAGATACAGCAGAACAAGTAGACGATGCCTGTAGACTAATTTCCGGCTATATCAACCAACCCACAGAACTCACCCATGAATATGAATATGCTTGGTTAATCTGGCTGCAAACATTGCTCATCAGACAAGAACCGATTCTCATGCGCCCATATAATCGACGGCAGACCTTCTTTGCCAGTGAAGTATTAGGATTAACTAATATAGTGCAGAATAGTCCCGCAGATTATCAAGGGTTTGAGTTAATCGCAGATGAGAGTGATTCACCCGTCAAAATTGACCTATCAAAAACCAAAAATATTTTAGTTCTCGGTACAACCGGCTCAGGTAAATCAGTTTTAGTAGCTTCCATCATCGCCGAGTGCCAAGCTCAAGACATGAGCATTTTAATGATAGACCTACCCAACGATGACGGCACAGGGACATTTGGAGACTACACACCCTACCACAACGGTTTTTACTTTGATATTTCCAAAGAATCCAATAATTTGGTGCAGCCATTAGACTTATCAAAAATCCCAGAAGAACAAAGAGAAGAACGAGCTAAAGCTCACAGAAACGATGTCAACTTGATTGTGCTTCAGTTAGTCTTGGGTTCGCAATCCTTTGATGGTTTCTTGTCCCAGACAATCGAATCCCTCATCCCACTGGGGACAAAAGCCTTTTACGATGACCCCGACATTCAACGACGCTTTGCTCTTGCCAAAAAAGGAGGTAATGGTTCTGCGGCTTGGGAGAACACCCCAACCCTTGCAGACATGGAGCATTTTTTCTCAACAGACCACATAAACTTGGGGTATGAAGATGAAAACGTAGATAGGGCATTGAACTATATCCGCCTACGCTTTCAGTATTGGAGAAACAGCAGTATTGGCAATGCCATCTGCCGTCCCTCCACCTTTGATACTGATGCCAAGCTGATTACCTTTGCTCTTACCAACCTGCAATCAAGTAAAGACGCTGAAGTTTTCGGAATGTCTGCATATATAGCAGCCTCCAGACAATCCCTATCAGCACCCAATAGCGTTTTCTTCATGGATGAATCCAGTGTATTGTTACGGTTTGCTGCTTTATCCCGCTTAGTAGGTCGTAAATGCGCGACTGCTCGAAAATCCGGCTGTCGGGTTATACTTGCAGGTCAAGATATTTTGTCAATTGCCAACTCAGAAGCGGGTGAACAAATCTTACAAAATATGCCCTGTCGGTTAATAGGGCGGATAGTACCAGGGGCGGCAAAAAGTTTTTCAGAGCATCTAGGCATACCCAAGCCAATTATTGATAAAAATGAAAGTTTTCGTCCCAATATCAAACAACTATATACGCTGTGGCTATTGGATTACAACAACAAATATATACGCTGCCGTTACTATCCTTCCTACCCAATGTTGGCGTTAGTTGCTAATAGCAGAGAAGAGCAAGCAGCACGCGACAGATTTAAAGCAATGTACTCAGATAAATTTCAGTGGGTGTCTGAATTTGCCAAATACTATGTTGGTTGCATTAAGCAGGGTAAGCCTTTATGAAAAAGTTAGAAATTGCTACGGGATTTGCACAATATAAAGTCTTGTTGGCTATTTTAGGAGTTTTATCATCATGGGCATCATTTGAACTGTGGAAGTGGCATCAGCAACAGCATGAGAAGTATATTCTTGAGAAACAGCAAGCTTGTCAACAACGTTTAGACTCTGCTAACCGATATGTACAAAGCGACCGATTTCTTAAAGCGGCATATTATGCAAGTAAAACTCAAGATAAACTTCAAATTCAATTAAATAAACCCGGAATAAATACTGATTTTAAACCAGAACAGAAATACATACTAATGTATGACAAACCAGTACCTTTAATCCCTAATAATCCTAGATATGAAGGTAATTTATTTGAAAGATTATCTAGGCAACCAGATAAATATCCACCAGAACCATTAATAGTAACTGGTAAGAAAATATTAGGAAATAAAGCAGAAGTAATATCTGCTTGCGCTCCCAAAGCTTTTACAGTCTCCTTGGAGAATCTATATGAAATTACTCAGCCAATTGACATTAGCCCCTATCTACCGCCGTTTAGCAGTTTTTAGTAGTTTAGTAATTCTATTCATTTTTTGTTCAGCTTTACCAGCCACAGCCAAATCTTCATTTCTAGAACAATTTCAGCAAGTCCTGACAAGCTTGCAGTCATACATTAAGGTGTATAGCGAAGAATTTAGCCAGGAATCAAAAGACTCGAACAAAGATGAAGATGAAGATAAAAACCTAGATATAGCCATCACTTCTACAAATGGAGTTATGGGTATACCTGACCCCTTAAAAGCAGGTAAAAATATCAAGGTAATTATTCAACAACAAGATACTGATTTAGTAGAGACTGATTCTCAAACCCAAGGTGAAAATGCTCAGAGACAATGGCATCAAGCTTATACTTATGGGTTATCTGGATCTGTTTTAGGCAGAGAAGGACAAAAAACTCAAGCTCAAGAAGCAGAAATCTCTAATTATGCTGTAGAAACTTCATCTAATACTGCTGATGAAGTCCAAAATGATGTCATCACTCAAGACATCTTGAAAAAGATGGCAGTACAGAATTTACAAACAACAGTTATTACTAAATCAATTCATAGTGAATCACAAAAACAAACTAGAGCTTTATCAGCAGCCAATATCAATTTGAGTGATATTTCCAGTAGGTTGGATGAACAAGCAAGAAAAGAGCAAGCTAATAACAATTCCAGTGCTAAACAAATTATAGGTGCGGCTGCTTTCGCTGATGCTTTTTGGGAACAAAGCAATGCTAAATAATTTAACTAACTTCTGGTATTTACTAGCAGTTACTGGAGATACAAACGCGGAAGATATAGTAGATGGTGCGATTAACGGCTCACGCATGGTTGTATCTTCATTTAACCAAGACTGGCAAGATTTAGCTAATGGGAACAGTGAAGTTTTTAAAGCAGTAGTTGCTGTTTCTGCTTTATGTGGAGTAGTTTTTGTTTCCTTCTGGTCTATTAGTTGGTATTCTAGGTTAACTCAGGAAGGATTTAGTCATGAAATTTTGAATGAGATGGTCTATCCATTATTAGTCTGTTTAATGTTGACAGTTAATAATGGACAGTTACTTGCTACCACATCGCTAATGTTTCGTAATGTAGCAGTCAATTTGAATGACAAAGTATTAAGTATTACGCGAAATGGCATCACTTTGAGAGATGCTATTCGTACTGCCAATATGGATCAAGCTTTTGCTCTTTCAGTGCAAGCACAATTACAAGAATGTGAAAAAGAACCTGAGAGTGGTGTAGATGACCAAGGACAAAAAATCAATCCTAGAGAAATATGTAGAGATGAAAAAATAAATCAAGCTAAAAATAACGCTCAAAAGTATAAAGAAAAGCACGGTTTATCCTCTTATTCAAATAGCTGGAATCCATTAGATATAGCTGGGCAAACTATTAATTCAATGGTGCAAGCCCTGTCATGGATTATATTCAGTGGACTGCAAGCAGGATTTCAATATGTCGTGCAAATAGCATTCTTATTAAATGCCTACATTGCACCTATCTTTTTAGTGATTTCACTTTTTCCCTTTGGAGCGAAACCCATCTATGCTTGGGTTGCAGGATGGTTAGCACTGACTTTAGTACTCATGTCCTACTCCATCATTTGTGGAATGGCGGCTAGTGCAATAGTCAATGCTAGTAACAACAATCCCTTATTCTTACAGCTAGTACAAGCAATTCTGTCTCCAATACTAGCGTTAGCAATGGGTGCAGGTGGAGGGATGACAGCCTTCTCATGTTTCTCTAGCAGTGGGAGGTTAATCTCAGGGAGGGTATTCAGATGAGATTACTTGATAAGAAAGAGATAAACTTTACCCCCTTAGTATCAATTGGGCAAGCTGTTATCTTACTCTTCTTGCTACTACTAAATCTGACTAATTCCAGTAAATTAAGTAAAATATCTAACCAGAAACCTACCTTAGTAGAACTACAAGATGGTACTTCCATTAGAGCGATTTCCGTAGGAGAAAAAGACCGTACTGACCAAGCAATTATGGACTTTGCAGGACGGACAATGATGAATTTGATGAGTTGGAATGCCGTTCCTAAGTCATCTGATAGTAACTTAGATCCAACCAAACTAAAACTTGACCCCGGTGTACAAGTATCTGATAAAAAACTGACTACAAATACCTGGAGTGCAGGATTTGCATTATCAGAAGATTTTCGTGCTAGTTTTCTGCGAGAAATTGCAGCTTTAACACCACCTGACGTGTTTAATGGTGATACTCAATCAGCTTTACTTGTACGTTATCTTTCACCTCCTCAAAAGATAGAAGAGGGTAAATGGCGATTAGAAATGGTTGCCAACTTAGTAATTTTTAAAGGTCAAGACCAATTAGGTAAGGCTATTGCCTTTAATAAAACTGTGTTTGTGAGGGCGATAGATACACCACCTTTACCAAATAATTCTTCAGTGCAGCAGCTAGCCGCTTATACAGCTAGAAAAGCCGGAATGGAAATTTATCGTATTCAAGATTTAGACTTAGGAAAGTAGCTGTATGTCAAATCAAAGTCAAGTTGTAAATACGAATTCTGAAGCTACTGATAATAGCAAAACTACCCATCGGAGCCAAGATTTTGCTCGAATGAATGGGGTAGAAATTCCCAATGGTTCAGAAACATCATCACCCGTGGATGAACCAAAAACTGAACCAGAAGAAATTGTCACTACTCGCCCTGTAGCCAATCACCCATTACTAAAAGGGCTAACAGTCTCCGGTGGGGTGCTATTAATAGTTGTCATATTTGCGACGATGATTAGCTCAATTAATGGGGCGTTGAATTCCCCCGGTGATAAGTCAGCCCAGCAAAATGCAAAAACTGCTCAGACAGATATTAAATCAGATAATGAAAATGAGGAAGGAGAATTAAAAACAGCGATCGCTCTCACATCCCAAAAAGGTGAGTTACAAGCTGTCACTAAACAAGATACTGAAACTACATCACCAACACCAACAGTCACCGCCACTGTCAAAACTCAGCCCACACCAACGCGACCAGTAACAATTCATTCAACACCACCCCCACCTATTGTTACTAGACCTAGTAGAAGCGATCTCAAGGCCGTTCAACCAGTAGTGAGACAATCTGCGCCTGCTCCTATACCCAAACCTGTAAAATCTCAAGTTGTCTCCAATCCGTTACCCGTTCGTACCACTCTTAAAGACCCCGTGCAGGAATGGTTAGCAGCAGCTAATGTCGGTAATTACTCCTCCACTGACTCTGGGAATGCAGACTTAAACCAACAGGAACCAGATTTAAATAATGCCCAAGTGGATGGAGGTATAGGGATAAAGTCATCTCGTCAACCAGAGAGCGATGGTCTCCGACCGACGGTCGGTCATCGCAATTCTTCACCACAGTCACCACCAACTAACTACGCTAGTAAGCAGGTTTTAGTCGGTACTCGTGCGGCGGGTGTGATGGAAACTCCTGTAGCTTGGGTGGGTAGTCGTGTGAGTAATCAGCAGCCGCAAAATAGCCTAATTCGTTTAACTCAACCCCTAAAAGCATTTGATGGGTCTGAAGTTTTACCTAAAGGTGCTTATGTTGTAGCCATGATCAATCCCACTAACTCAGAAATAGCTCAGATGACAGCTGTTTCTGCACTAATTAATAGTGGTGGAAGAACACAAGAAAAGCAACTGCCACCAAATTCTATTTTGATATTAGGTAAAAACGGTAATTTACTAAAAGCAGAATCTCGTAAAGGTGGCAGTAATTTAGGTTCTTCGCTCATGGCATCTTTGCTATCTGGCTTATCTAAAGTAGCTGAAATTCAAAATAGGGCTAATTCAGAGACGACAATTAGCTCATTAGGCACGACTACTACGACTACTAATAATAGTGAGAAAGATTTAGTAGCTGGCTTTGCCCAAGGTAGCATCAACGAAATTCTAGGGAGAATGAAAAACTCGAATGAACAGCAATTACAAAAGCTACAGCAGCAACAACAAGTCTTTGTAATTGAATCAGGTAAACAAGTACAAGTTTTTGTGAATCAGTCTATTTCAATATGAAATCAGAATTCAGGAGTCAGGAGTCAGGAGTCAGAATAAATGAAGCAAATAGCAAAAATCTTCCAAGACTTAATAGTTCGGCAAGCAGTACATTACAAAGAAGAACTCAGAAAAGTGGAGAAGCAAGTTACATCTGCTATTTGTACAAAATTAATACTGAATTCCAACTTCTGTAGCTTGCTTTCCTTTGCTACGCAACGCTACCGCGAACGGAACGCTACGCGAACCCGTAGGGTATTCTGAATTCTGAATGCTTATTAAAAAATTTCTTGCAGATAAATCTGTTGTGATATGAAACGTTTAGGTTTTTTACTGCTAATTACGTTAGTTATCAACGCTAATGCAGGCACAGCTTTAGCACTACCAGCCGCGAGAAATGTCTATTCACAAGATGCCCAAGGTAGTAATTCTCAAGGAATTGACTTAAAGATTTGGGCTGGTTACGGTTTGACTATCAATTTCATCCCCACAGGTGAAACTATCAAGCAAGTGTGGTTAGGAGACCCTTCTCGCTTTGCTTTAACTTCCAATGGCAACTTATGTCAGCGTGGTGCATCAGATGAAAATTGTGGTAGTGGAGGAGCTACAATTCTATTCCTTAGACAAATTAAACCAATTAGTTTTCCGGTTTTAACTTCCAGTCAAGATGGTAGTACTGTGATTACCGTGATTACTGCAAGTTCAGACGGTCAAAAACAATATCAATTTAAGTTAATTCCGGCTAGAGGTAAACCACAATATACCAGTCTTATTATTAAGCCAGACTCAGAGAAACCACAGCCTTTATTAATAGCTGAAAAACCCTCACTTAATCGAAATAATTTAAACAATCTCAATAACATCACCAATAACACCCCACCTCAAAATCTTGATAAAAAAACACGTTTAACAGTCAATACTTCTTCGCAAGCCAGCACTATTTCCCAAAGAAATGATGCTAATGCCGTAGCTTATGGTTTAGCGGTAGCTGTGGGTAATGGCGCAATCAAACCTAAATCTAGAGTCTGGCGACAAACACAAGATACCATCCGTTTATTGAGGAGAGGTAAAAGTAGAAATGAGGCTATTAAATTATCAGGTATTCCCCAAGAAATGTTCAATAAACTCATGCAATGGGGGCAAACTCAGTGATTAAGAATAAAGCTTTATTATCAATAGTTTCTCTTTCATTTGCTGCTACATCACTTTTAGAATTTCCCAGTGTAGCAAATGCAGAAATTCCAACAGTTACTTACACCTCCGGTAAATATCAATTAAAGTCTCCAAACTGGTCAAAAATCAATTGGAGCAGCTTAGATCCATTACAACAGCCCGGATATCTTGATATTTCCTCAGATATCGCTGCTAAACTTGGCTATAATCCCTCCCGTTCTTGGAGAGTCGGACAGAGTATTGATTCTGTAATTATGTTGGGGGATGTAGATGATGCTTTTCAAATGTCTGCCTTCAGCCTGAAAACTATCTCTGTCATCGTACCTCTGGGCCCCAAGCTGACACTCAAAGACTTGGGATTGATGCAGTGGCAAACTCCCAACACCCTAGTCAAAGCTATTCCCAGCTTGGGCAATCTTGATATTAATCAAGTTCCACCAATTTATGATTTATTCGCTCAATCTAGCTACGGTAGCATCACTCCTAATTTAATAGCCGCAGCTACTCCAAAGTCAAACAGACCTGACAAAAATTCGCTCAAAATTGGACTGAACGGGAAGATTTCAACTATTTTAAAATCTAATCCACAAACTGCTAATACCCCTTTAGGTAAAAAACTGGATCTAGGTCGATATCCCATCAACTCAATTCCTAGACTTAATCAGACGCAACTATCAAGATTTCCCGGCTGGCAGCAAAGCTACATTAATCAAGTACCAGGGTTAAATCAAGTGCCTTTTGACAAGATGCCACAGCCGATTAATTCCGGTTTGGATGTGGTGGGTATAGCTTCCGTTGTTTTGGGTAATTCGGAACGCGGTGATTCCAGAGCCAGAGAGAATTACTTTGTTTCTGGTAGGGTAAATCGTTCCAACAAAAATGTTGTTGTTGCCTGCGATGTGGGTAAAGAGTGTCCATTCCTAGAACTAGGAGATGTCGCAGGGCAAGCTGGCAACCTTTATGGTAAGCGATGGGCTTCTGGTTCTGCTCAGAAAGTAGACGGTGGTTTTGGCATCTTACAACGTGTCAACGGTGGCAAAGAACCAACAGGTAGGCTTGTCTACGGTTCTGGTTTCAAAGTTGTGCTAACTGGTGTAAATGAGTCTACTGGTACAGCTAATTTTGGGCTATTTTTTCGGTTCTGCATGAACTTCTTCTTGAGTGGAAAATCCTGTACTCCCTACTTTATTGGGCCAGTCCCTTGGGTTCCAGTTCAAGAGAATGATTTAGTCATTCTTGGTAGGGGGTGAGGAGCGTGGCAACATCTGCACTGAAGACAGCCCACCCTGCTAATAACATTGTTCCTCAAAACTTCTATGATGCCTTCTTCTCTCCAATGGGCTTGGCATTACTTGTAAGCGTTGGAGCGTTAATCTTAGCCAAAGCAATGGAGGGGCGAGGGATATCAAACAAAAACAAGCTAGCACGGGCGCGATGGGCGGGAAGTAGGGAGAAAACAGCAGCTCGTAACTTAGCCTGCAAACAGATTACTGAACGCAGGCATAACAGAGTAGCTTTATACATCGGTACACCTAAAGGTACTAAATTTCAGGTAGTAGATAACAAACGCATTACCAACATTCCCGAAGATAAAAGCAGACTTTATTTACCAGATGTACAGCGTGGGATTTTAGTTTGTGGCGGGGCTGGTTCTGGTAAAACCTTCTCCATGATTAACCCCCTGGTGCGTTCCGCTATCGACCAGGGATTACCAATTGTCCTGTATGATTTTAAGTATGCTCATCAAGAATCGGCTACAGCTTCCGCCAAAGGGCAAGCACCCAAACTAGCAGGATACGCCGCCATGCGCGGGTATGAGGTTTCTATCCTCTCCCCTGGTTTTCCTGAATCCTGTGTAGCTAATCCCCTAGATTTTCTAAGGAGTGAAACTGATGCAGAGATGGCGCGTCAGTTAGCGATCGTTCTCAATCGTAATTTTAAGCTAACAAGTGGTGATGCTTCAGATAGTGGTTTTTTTGCTAACGCCGGAGATCAGCTAGCACAAGCAATCTTCATGCTGGCGCGGGGTACTTGTTTTCCTGACATTATGATGTGCCACGCCATTCTCAGTCTGCCTAAATTAATTGACCGCATACAACAAGCCGATTTAAATCCTTGGGTAAAAGTTGCCTTTGACCAATTCCTATCTGTAGCTGGTTCTCCAGAAACCGCCGCCAGTATTGTCGGTACAACAAGCGGGTTATTTACTCGCTTTATGACCCCATCTACCCTTTCCGGCTTTTGTGGTCAAACAAATATCCCCTTGGATTTGAAAGGGCGGAAGATGGTGGTTTTTGGCATGGACAAGGAGAAACGAGATGTAATTGCTCCTCTGTTAGTTTCTATTTTGCACCTTTTATGTTCTCGTAATTTAGCAGGTAAACGCACAGAACCATTAGTTTTAGCACTGGATGAATTACCTACTTTATATCTACCAGCTTTAGTTGATTGGCTCAACCAAAACCGCGAGGATGGCTTGATTTGTTTACTGGGATTGCAAAATTTATCACAACTTGAGAAGGCTTATTCCAGAGAAACTACCAATTCTATATTTGGCGGCTGTGCTACAAAAGCTTTCTTTAATCCCCAAGATGATGTAGCGGCGGAACGTTTTAGTAACTTCTTAGGTGACGAGCAAATCAAGCACAGAGAACGTTCACGCAGTACTGGTGGTAAAGGTGGTGCAAGTACCTCAATTTCTGAGCAAAACAGTACCCGCAATTTATTTGAAGTGAACCAATTTAATACCTTACCGGAAGGCAGAGCCGTAATTGTTAGTCCTGGGTTTCGCTCTCTTCGAGATGTAAGTATTCCGCTATTAGAGCAAATTCGTATTCCCCAATCTGATATTAACTTGGAGGCAAAAAGTGTTGAGAAGTGGTATGAACTCCAGCAAAAATTTATTTCACAATCTACTCTGCGTGAACCATCCGGGGAAGAGTTAGAAATCCGGCATTTAGAGGCAGAAAAATTATTGCCTCTAGTTGATAAAAAGGCAGAAGCCAATAACAGATTAAAAAATCTTTAGGAGGTAATTGATGAATAACTTGTCTGAATATGAATTGCAATTATTAAGCAAACTGCCACTTGATATTGCATCGTTAGTTAACAGTTATCGGACTGATATTCTCAATGCGGCTGAATTTTGGGATGAACCACCATTCCCGGAAAATCATGTCCCAGAATTCATAGAAATTTACTATGGCGATGCGGACAGTCCTCACATTTTCATAGTGAATGGAGAACTCAAAGACTATAACGTGACCAACTTACCTGATAACACCAAGTCAATTTCCGTCTTAATTGATGACCAATGGGCTTATATCCAAATTGAAGAAAATGTAATCCTCAATCGTTTAGGAGGTGTGGTTTTACCAGAGGTATTAGTCAGCCCATCGAGTCTAATCAATTCACTTGTAGGAGTTACTAATCATGGATGAAATAAAATCTGAGGGTAAGCAAGTGCAACATGATTATTTAGAAATCCTTGATGACATTCTGCATAAGCTGTTAGAAAAGGGCAAATTTCAAGAGTTAGACACTACTAAAGACTTATCAATTTACGTTGGCAATCAAGCCAAGTATAAAGGTCATCCTGATGGCGAAGTTTCCGTAAATTTGATGACTCCAGAACTGGTGGATAAAATCAAGACGGCTATCAATGAACCGCAAAACTTGAAAGGTTCTATCCGCATCATGATTGGCAAGGATAAAGTTTATCATGTTAAGGATGGAGAGGTTTTAAGTGATAAACTGGGTTTAAATAGCCAGATTAGCCAGAATCAATCCCAGTCTCAACAACCAGCAAAACCAGCACAACAATCTTCGACCATTGAGGACTTACAAAAGCAGGTAGAAGCTTTACAGCAAAAGGTTCAAAACCAGCAAAGTTTGATTGATAGTTTTGCTACTCAAAAGCCATCAAGCGTTGAAGTTACCAAACAGTTATCAACTGACTTGATTAGTCTGAAACAAGCTTTTGATGCTCAACAACAAACCATCGAGCAATTGCAGAAAGGACTGGAGGCTATAAATAAACAAAATAATCCTGCCCTCAAGAATGCCACCTTAAACAAATGGCTAAATTCGATTGAAACTAAGGCTAAAAACACTGCCAAAAATCTCTATGAACAGGTCAAAACTATCCTCACCCCCAAAGTTGATAAAGTCAAAGCACAATTGGAGACTCAAATTGTCACTTTAAAAGAGCAGATGAATCAACAGATGGAATCTCTAAAAACAGAGATGAGGTCACAAATGGCATCTGTTAAAAGCGAATTTGAATCCCAGGTGGGTGTAGTTAAAGATGGTATTGGGGAAGTTAAGCAGCTAGTCAGTGATGAGATTCAGCATGGTATGGAGCGTCACCAATCAGCTATGGGTGCTATCCAAAGTAAGGTTTCAGAGGAAGTTAATACAGTCCACAAACAGATAACTAAAGCTGTTGGTGATATACATTCAGCAACTAATCATACAGTGAAGCAGAATGTAAAAAAAGTTACTAACAGCGTGATGGATATTAAAGGCAAAGCTCTTGCTAAGGGTGTTGATTCTATGCTGCGTCTTTTTGGTAATCAGCATAGAGATGGTTCACGCAGTTATGAGAGTAAGAATTACAACTTTTACCAAAATGGGGATAGTATTACTGTTACAGCTAAAGATGGTCGGGCTGTGATGGTAGATGGTGATTTGACTGCTAATGCTACAGAGAATGATGTTGAATCATTAGAGGAAGTGGGAGAGGTAGTTTCTGATTATTTAAAGCACAATAATACTCAATCACAGTCAACTAAACTCAAGCGGTAGTTTGCAGGTTGTGTTGCCAAAAACTCAGGAGTCAGCTTGGAAATTCACCTGGGAATTATTGACAATTCGATGTTTGGATGGTTTTTAAAGATTCTCATGACATCATATTTAAAGCACAATTCTCAGTAAATGAAGCTTGTTGAGAACAGCAGCTTTTGGCAACATAACCAGAGAATCAGGATTACATAAGACTTAAGTCATTAGGTGAAATCATATAAATTTCAGTCCAAGTAAAAAAAGACAATATCGAAAATTCTCTGAAGAAAGTTATTTATCTAGAAGGTATCAATACATATTCTTCATTAAAAATTTAGCTAAGTTTCTCAGTAAATTTACTATTATCTAAGTAAATCACTTGAGCAATAGGCTCTTGCTTTTTAGCTCATACTGATGAATTAAGCACTGGACTACAGACACTTGAATCACAGTAATACATAAAACATAAAAAAGAAAAAATGAGAAGCACAATAAAGTTTATTGGTGTATTATCCTGGAGTGGCTTACTAATTTCTAGTCCAGCACAAGCAGCAAATTTAGACTTTAATAATGGTACTTCTCCTTGGAGTACATTTGGCGATGTATACGTTGCTGACCCTAAAGAGGTACTTTTGTCAACTGATGCCATCCTAGATGATGATATTCAGTTGGGTGCAATCAGTGGACAATTTAACTTTTCTGGTCAGCCTGCGGGAGAGGTAGGGTTTGTTAGTCCAAACTTGGCTGAGTTTTTGGGAATAGATGTCAGTTTATTAGATATAAATGGGTTTGCTTATGAAGGGTCTGCTATCAAGCGAACCATTAATGTAAAAGCAGGCGACTCTTTGATTTTTCAAAGAAATTTTTTGACTAATGAAAATTCTGCTTTAGTCAGTGGAAGTTTTCGCGGTTCATTCAATGACTATAGTTTTTTATTGGTAAATGACCAAATTAAAAAACTAGCAGATATCAATGATGCAACACAATCATTACCTAATTTTGTTGTGGCGTTTGATAAGGAAACTGGAATCCAAACTTTCAAACATACTTTTAATCAAGCTGGAACATATACAATAGGTTTTGGTGTACTAGATATAGATGATTTCACAGTTTCATCTGCTCTTTCTATTCAGAATGTGACTTTAGAAAGTCGTTCAACTGGTGAAACTATACCTGAACCTACAACTATATTGGGAGCTTTGGTGACTATGGGGTTTGGTGTTTTTTCTAGAAAAAATCAGGGGATGAAAACAAATAAAAATCAAGTTTGATAACCTCTTGCTATCTTTGGCGATAGTTTCCGAACGACTGGAGGCTATCGCCTGATATTATTAAATAAGTGAAGGGTGATGCCTGTAAAAAATAGCGATTTATACAATTATCTCACCAACCTAATTAATTTACAAATTTTAAGGAACTGACCAATCCACAATTTTCAAATTAGGAATTTTTTGAAAATCTTTAAAGTTGCGCGTCACAATTGTAGCATTTAAAGAAAGAGCAATAGCTGCAATTCTTAAATCTTGTGTACCAACACGAATTTTTTGTTTTAATAATTCGTTACAAGTATCAAATGCAGCTCCATTGAAATCAAGAATATTAGCTTGACTTAACAGATTAAATGTTTCTTTTAATAAAGCATAAGCTGTAACTAATTCTTGTTTTGATTTTGCGCGGTTAATTACATCTAAACGCCCATACATTTGCTCAACAATAGTTATTACTGTGACTGCAATTTCCGCAGGATTGACAGCACTTACTTTACTAACCACTACTGGATGACCTCGTTGTATTAGTGAAACATGGTCAGTATCAAGTACCCATTTTGTCATCTAATTTTTACCTATGCAAGTATGCTCTTACTCTTGCGGAAAAGTATCTTCTGTAGATTTATCTACTTCTTGTCGATAGTTTTCTATGGCTGCAAGCATTTGCTCAAATTGTGGGTCATCTTTAAAAACTCCAGCCATTGCTAACCAGGGGTTTTTTTGTTCATGAGATGGCAATTTTACAGATAAAGAAACAATTTCTGCACCAGCTAGATGGCTTTCTAAGCGTTGCTGAATTTGAGCTAATGCTGTTGTGCGATCGCTTGCTTCTACTTGTAGTTCGGGTAATCCTGGTACAATAGCCATTGTTCTACCATCAGCTTGTTGCTTGACAATAACATTTACTAGGACTTCGTTATTCTCTTGGCTTCTGTTTGGTGATGTTGCAGATGAAAAGGAATTCATAACGTTTTTTTTGGTTTATGCTCTTTAATTGTAAATGAATCGGCAGAAGTACCGGATTGAAAGTGGCGTAGGCGCAGATCGCCGCAGGCATCGCCTACGGTAAGCTAACACTAACGCTCTTTCTAAACTCATATATCGCACAACCCACAGATAGAATTTAATTACCATAATTTAGGTAGCTTTGATGCGATCGCCTAGTATTTTTGGTGTTACTCTCAAGCAACTAGACAATTAGTATTACCATTATAATAATGCCCAATTTGTACATTATCGGTGGTGCAAACGGTTCTGGTAAAACTACCGCCGCTATGCAAATCCTTCCCTACTTTCTAGAAGTATTTGAATATGTCAATGCTGATGAAATAGCAGCCGGACTTTCTCCTTTTAACCCGGAATCTGTCGCTATTCAAGCCGGAAGATTAATGTTAGAAAGACTAGAAACTCTAGTGAATACTGAAGCTGATTTTGCTTTTGAAACCACATTAGCGGCTCGTAACTTCGCCCGATTCTTGAGAGAATGTCAAATCAAAGGTTATATTATCAATTTAATTTACTTTTGGTTACAAAGCCCTGAATTAGCCATCGCACGGGTAAAAAGACGTGTAGAAAGTGGCGGTCATAACATCCCTGAAGATACTATCCGCCGTCGCTACGAACGGGGAAGAAAGAACTTAATTGAATTATACTTACCATTGTGCGATCGCTGGATTGTTTACGATAACTCTCATCCGATTTTGCAGATAATAGCTGAACGCCCTTTAAATGAAGAACCGATAATTTATCAACCCCAACTATGGAGTCAAATCAATACTAATACCTATGAATAAGCCAATTCCCGCAAAATTATCTACACAAATCGACGCGGGTATTAAACTCGCTATTTCTCAAGCTATTGAAAGACACCGCCGTTTAGGAGAATCTATTAGCATTTGGGAGAATGGTCAAGTTGTTACTTTAACCGCCGAACAAATTCCTCCCCTTGATTCACCTAGTGCTAATGGCGAAGAAAAACTTTAAAAAAATTCCTGAAATTGGCGCAATCTTTAAGCAGTTGGCTATTGTTCATCCACAAGCTGATCATGGCTTAGGCGTAGTGTGATTTTACCCCCCGCATGACCAAATTTTGAACCATAGCGTGACCAAAAATTAACGTAATTTCAAGGTTTTGAGCCAATCACCAACCTAACTTTATGAATCAAATTATGTCCGCGTGTTTTAAATGTGAATCATAATACAACCAAAAGTTTGATTTTGGGATTTGGAAAAAACGCAGAGCAAGACACACTAATTTAACCCTTAAATTATGAACTTTCGGTCAAAACTTGGTTCAAAATACCCACAATATGGTTCAAAAATATGTTTAGCCAAAAATTGGGTGATAAAGTGATCGCCTGAAATCTGAATTTTTATTTCTCTCTCATCGCGGCACGGTACAAATGAACTATAAGACCATGTTTCTTGCTGTAATTAAGTTTTGAGTTTTTTTGAACTCCATTTATAGCTTTGAACTATATGTTGTCCTAGTACAGAGTGAAGTATTTCGTGACCGTTTGGCTAAATTATCGTTCAAATCACACGTAGCCTCCCGCAAGCATCGCCTACAATAAGCTAACATTAACGCACTTTTTGAATTAGTGTAGGGTGGATGAGCGATGCCTACGGCGGGGCATAGCCCAACGCTCCCATTCTCCATAACGTTAAGTAGTCATGCAAAATAAATTGCACATTTCATTTGCCTGTGTTCCTTATCCAGTAATGGATACAGAATTTCAACATAGGAAATTAATTTTGTACAGGTACTTATAATAGCTCCGGCGCAGCCCGCCACAGGCATCGCCTACGATAAGCTAACACTAACGCTCTTTCTAAATTGGTGTATTGCAGGTTACACCGATAAAATTCAGTGGAAACGTGTTTTATGGTGAATGATGAATTTTGGTTTTTTGTCAGAAATTATCGCTACTTAATGCACTCTATAAGATAGGGCGATTGTACTTATAGAAATTTAAACCTTTAATAAAGCGGAAATCTTTAATATTCAAGGTATACAAATCAATATTATGAATTAATGCTGTTGCAGCAATTAAAGCATCGGGAATACTTAATTTATGACTTAATGAGTAAGTTTCCATTAATTCAATGAATTTATTACATACAATGACATCTACAGCGAAAATATGTAGCAATTCTAAATGTTTCTTAATTTTTTGTAATTCGATTTTATTAATAGCACCATAATATAATTCAGCTTGAGTAATGGTACTAATGGCTAATTGATTAAGTCCAATACTACGAAGTTCAGCAATAATATTTGGATTATTCTTATAAAATTCTATGAGAATATTGGTATCACATAAAATCATTGAACATCTTCCATCCATGCTTGTTGACGAATAGACTCAGTAGTAATATCTCGATTTTCCCATAGTCCTGCTAAAGAGAAAAAATCTTGCTCATCATCAGATATAGTTGGCTTATGTTCCACTAGTTCTACAGAGTTGACAAAATCTAAAGATGTAAGAATCTTTGTCAACATCTCTGCTTTCTCTTTATCAGCCACTCGAACTATTAATTGTAATTGTTCCATAAATGTGTGCTTAGAAAGTATCATTACCTCAATTGTATAACTGTTTCATTAACGCAACCTACAAGCGTAGGCGCAGCCCGCCGCTCTCATCGCCTACACTAAGCTAACACTAACGCACTTTCCGAATTGGTGTAGGGTGAGCGATGTCTTCTCTTTCAGAGACGCTACCGCGAACGACAAGCCGCTAAGAGCGTCTACGCACAAACCACAGATAAAATTCAATTACCATTATTTAGGTATCTTTGATGCGATCGCCTAGTATTTTTAAAATTAAGTGAAGGGCGATCGCCTACGGTAAGTTAACACTAACATACTTGATTAATTGGTATGCGGTGAGTGAGCGATCGCACAAACCACAGATAAAATTCAATTACCATAATTTAGGTTTCTTTGATGCGATCGCCTGCTATTCTCTAAATTAAGTGAAGGGCGATCGCTCCCATTCTCCACAAAGTTATAATAGCGATCGCACTCTAGTTAAATACAGGCGATCGCATAAACCACCGATAATATTCAATAGACCTCTTGCAAAAGTCGTTATTTTCGCGTTCTTCTTTGCGTCTTTGCGACGGCAGTCGCTCATGGGGAAAACCCCCTTCGCGTCAGCGTCTCGAAGAGAAGACCGCGCTGCCTCGCCTTTGCGTGAGACAAGAAAACAATTATGCAAGAGGTTAATGTCAAGGTGCGTTACGGTGAATGAGGAATTTTGGCTTTTTCTCAGAGATTATCGCCACCTAACGCACCCTACAAGATCGAGCGATCGCACTACAGGCTGGAAAGTCCGCATCTCAGAGCTATACGAATAGGATTTTTAGGTTGAACATCAGGTGGTATGAGAGGTGGTAACTTGTTAGGAATAAACATCTTTGTTTTAACAAGAATTTTTGAAATAGCACCAAATGTAACAACAGGAAAAGCACCTAAAATAAATCCTTCTGCAAAAGCAATAATAACAGACTTTTTAGTAAAAGTTTCCAAGGAAAACTCATCTATAACAGCTTCACATATAACAGTTGGTGCTGCTGTTATAACACCAGAAATAGTACCACTCAATAAAGCGTATTCTAAGATTGAAAGTTCTCCACTCGGATCAATAAAATTGATAGGATTATCATTGCTGTATAAATAATCTTGCAAGCTTATTGGTGCAAAAAGAAAGCCCTCAAAAGGATCAGTCGAAACAAATCTTCCATTTATCTGATCATAATACCTAGCACGTAAATAATATCCATCTACTGTTTTATCAAACTGCTCACCTGCAAACAGATAGTTATTTGTGTCATTCTCAAATTTATGGATTAATTGTCCATAAGCATCATAGAAATATTCATTGGTAGTCACTCCATTAACGTCCGTTAATTGGCGCGTACTTCTCAACCCATCAACCTGATAGTAAATGCGCTCATTGCCTCGCTCTTGAGAAATCAAATCCCATCCATGTACATAAGACGCATCAACCGCGCCATTAGCTTTATATTCCTCAATTACCTGAGCATATTGCTGTTGATTATTATCAATTAAAAAGCGAGTTTCTTCACCATCAGTTTTAATCGCTACTCGAATACCTTCATGATCATATTCAAACTCTACTCGCCCCGTTACGCCATTCTCTGTAGTTTCAACAGCAACTAATTCCCCTTTGGCATTCCATTGATAAGTTGCTTTGGTGACTCCATTTTCAATCTTAGCTGTGAGATTACCCTGTTTATCATATTTGTAACCAGTAACATCACTGCCGAGGATTTCTTTGAACAGTCGGTCATTGGCATCATAATTATAAGTAGTTTTTCCTTCAACGGAATCGACTTTCTCTAAACGATTACCAACGGGGTCAAATTTGTATGTAACTGTCTTATTACCCGCAACTGCATCAGTGATTTTCTCTTGAGTTAAACGGTAGAGTTTATCATAGGCATATTCCACAATTCGCCCGTTATTTTCTTCTACTTTTGTCCGATTCCCCACTGCATCCAAGGTGTAGAGATAGCTGGAAATAACGCCTGTTTGATTGCGGTTTTCTAGATAGGTGAGACGGTTGAGAGTGTTATAGGTTTGGGTTTCAGTGACTCTGTTGGGGAATTCAGTTTTAATTAAATTACCCACAGCATCGTAAGTATAGCGAGTTACACCTTTATCAGGATCTATGACCGTGGCTAGGCGGTTTAGGGGGTCATAAGTGTAAGTGGTTGTACCAGAAGGCACAATTACAGAGGTAATGTTACTTGCTAAATCGTAGGTGTAGCTGATTTGGCGACTATCGGGTTCAGTGCGGGAGAGGAGGCGATCTCTTTGATCATAACTGTAACTTGTCACACCTCGATTATCGGTGACAGTAGCTAATTCTCCGGTGAGGGTGTAAGCGAAGGTTTCTGTAGGTGTTCCATCAGAGTAGGATCTCTGAATCAGGCGATTACGCGCATCATATCCATAGGTTGTGGTTGCACCATTAAAGTCGGTGGTGCGGATTAAGTTACCGATGGTGTTGTGAATTGTCTCATTGCGCTGTCCGTCAGGCAAAATCATTGCCTTGCGACGACGCAAGCTATCGTATTCAAACTTGGTAACGTGACCATTAGCGTCTTTCTGTTCTACTAAGTTACCAACAGCATCATATTTATATTCAGTGCGTTGATTTATTGCATCAATTACCGCCTTTAACCGTCCCAAGCCATCATATTCATAACTGGTAGTATTGCCAGCTTGATCGGTTTCAGCAATGACTCTACCTAGTGCATCATAAGTCGTGCTTTGCTTTGATCCATCAACATATTTAGTCTCTAACAGGCGACCAATGGCATCATAAGTATAGTCTGTCTCATGTCCAAAAGCATCGATCATCGAAATCTGCCGTCCCGCCGCATCATAGATATATTTGGTTTCGTAACGCAAAGCATTGCGAACAATGAGTTGGCGACCTGCTTTATCATATACAAACTCGGTACGGTTGCCTAATTCGTCAATTTCGGCAATCACACGCCCTGCTTTGTCGTATTCAGTCTTAGTTCTGGGGTTATTGCTTAAATCGTTGGGTGTAGCATCGGGATAAATTACTTCTATCCGTCGCCCCAGTTTATCGTAGACATAATGTGTTTTGCGTCCTGCTTCGTCGATGCTGGCAATTAAGCGGTCTGCTTTATCATACTCACTCTTGGTTCTGGGATTATCGCTTAAATCATTGGGTGTAGCATCGGGGAAGATAGTTTCTATCAGTAATCCCCGGTCATTATAACGGTATTCAGTACGATGTCCTAGTGCGTCAATTTCTGCGATTTTCTCACCCGCAGCATTGTATTCGGTTTTGGTAATACCCCGCGCACATCCACAACTGCTACCTTCAGGATCGGCTTTACCAATTAAGCGACCTTGATCATCATAGGTATAGTTTGTAATGTTTCCTAATGCGTCGGTGGTACTAGTAACTCTGCCGTTACCATCGTAGGTAAAGATAGTTTTAGCATCAGTCGGGTCAATTAATTGAGTCAGATTACCGTATTTGTTGTAAGCAAAGGTAGTCTGTTTACCAGTTGGGTCAATTACAGAGGTGAGATTACCTTGACCATCATACTTGTAAGTCGTAACCTTACCCAACCCATCCTTACGACTAAGCAGATTATCTCCCGTATCATAGGTGTAGGTGGTGGTATTGCCTAACGGGTCAGTTTCTGTAAGGAGTTTGTTATTAGCGTTGTAGGTATAGCGTTTAACATTACCTTCGCCATCAGTTTCCGTCAGTTTATTACCGCGACTGTCGTAAGTGTAAGCTTTGGTATGACCTTCGGGGTCAGTTTCACTCAAGACGTTGTTATTGTTGTCAAAGGTGCGTTTAGTAATCCCGCCTAGTGCATCAACTTCTTGAACAACATTACCCCGGACATCAAACACGCGAGTTAAACTATTGCCTAACGGGTCTTTAATAGTTTGAGAAGATGCACCATTTGCATAACTGAGATCCAAAGCATTACCTTCAGCATCAATTAGCCGAACCATCCGCCCTTGGCTATCATACTCAGTTCGAGTTCCTTTGCGTCCTAGAGGGTCTGTAATTTCTCGGAGATAGTGCGGTAGTTGAGTATCGTAAGTAAATAGAGTTGGGTTGTTGGTAAAGTCTGTAAACTTGATCAGGTCGCCTTTGGCATCATAGCCATATTTCACAGATTTACCAGTCGGATCGATAATCTCTGTAATCCGTCCTTGGGCATCCCGCTTGAAGGTGATAGATTGACCAGTGGAACTGAAAATTCCCGCATCAGTGTAAGTTAGCTTGTTACTATTGCGGTCAGTAACATCCAAAAGTCCCTTGTACTGGTCATAGTGGTAGGTAGTTCCATCTCTAGTAATGAGACGATACTGCGAGGGGTTGTAAGTAAAGCCAGAAAACAGATACAGTCCCGTAGAACCATTACTACGGACTGTTAAAGGTGTATAGTCTACTTCCAACTTGTCATAAACACCTGCATCTGGTGTAAAGTTGGGCTTGTAACGCACACCCAGTAACCCAGCAGCATCAGGTATGGGATTAAAGGTAAAACCAACACGACGACCATCAGGTGTAGTTAAAGTGACGCGAGTACCAACTGTAAAGGAGTTACCGCCGAAGAAATCATCGCGGCTTAAATCCACACCAGTCGAAGAAGCTTCTTGAATTTGGGCATCTTGGAAACCTAAACTCCAGCCGTAACCAAAGTCACCAGAGAATTTTGCATCTAGACTATCGTAACGACGCTGAATTTCAATCGGGATACCCGTTAATGGAATAGATAAATCTGTAAATGTTAAAGCAAAACGTCCAGGTTTATTTTCACTAGAAACACTCAGAACTACGCCTTGACTATTAATCAGTCCGTTGACATCTCGTGCAATGACTCGGAAAAAGTAACTGTCATTGCGGAGAACAGTCGGGTCAATTTGACCGAGAACTGCATTCACTTTATTGCTGTCACCTTGAGCAATGGTGATATAGTCAGGGTCAAAATCCCCAAGATTATTCAAGTCAATCAGACTAACTGGGGCATACTCTACCCGATAAAATTCCAAATTATCATCAGTGACAGTGCCGACAAGATCCGTCAAGCTGGTGATGAGTCCGCCAGTTGCCTGGAATCTAGCTGTATCAATAATGACGACTGGTGCTTGATTATCTGTGGGAGCAAATACACGCACTTGCAGAGATTTTGTGCCAATATTACCTGCTGCATCCTTCGCTTGTGCCAGGATGTCAAAGACACCAGATTGATTGAGTGTAACCGTAGCTGTTTGGATATTCCCCGCAATAAATTGACCGGGATTGAGTACCAAAGGCGAACTGTTGAAGGTGAGGTTGAGGGATTCCACACCCACATTATCAGTAGCACTTACCTGAAGTTTTAGGGTATCGCCAGGTTTAAATAAATTGCCGTTATTACCTAAATTAATTATTGGTGCTTGTGTGTCAGTGGTGACAGTTAAATCAAAAGCTTGAGTAGCAACACCACCGCGTCCGTCTTCAACTTTAATGGCAATGGGATACTTGCCTAAGTTATTCGGCTTCCAGTCGAGACGACCAAAGGTATCAAGAGTAATTCCCTGCGGCGCATTAACTAAGGTGTAGGTGAGGCGATCGCCATTAGCATCTGTGGCTTGGATATCATAGCGATAGTCTTGCCCTTGAGTAATATTTGTAACTGGCGTAGAGATAATGACTGGCGCATTATTGGCAGCAACTTGCACTTTAAAAGATTGAATTGCCCGTCCACCTGCTGCATCCGTTGCTACCACTATGACCGGGAATTCTCCTTGTAGGGCAGATGTAGTTTGCCACTTAATCAACCCCGTTTGTGAGTCAATGGTCATCCCTTCAGGTTTATTTTGTAGCGAATAGGCGATCGCTGTACCTTCCGGATCAGTCGCATCTACGTCATACTGGTACTCTACCCCTGGCGTAACTCCCACCACAGGTTTTGAGGTAATTGTCGGTAACAGATTCGGTGCTTTGTCTAATACCTGTAGCCTGAAAGTCTGAATATTAACTCCACCTTGACCATCATTGACCAAGATTTCAATTTTCTGTTCACCTAATTTGCTTGGTGTCCATTGAATTAATCCAGTCTTAGCATCAATAGTCATCCCCACAGGAGGATTATTAATTAGGCTGTAGGTGAGGGGGTCATTTTCTGGGTCGGTGGCTTTAACTTGATAGGTGTAAACCTTATTTAAAACCCCGATAGTTGGCGGAGTAGAAATAATTGTTGGTGGTAAGTTAGCACCTCTAACGGTAATGGTAAATTTCTGCTGAGTTAATCCACCTTGACCATCAAAAGCTTCAACAATCACCTCAGTGTTACCGATTTGGTCAACTCTCGGTGTCCAGCGTAATTTACCAGAGAGGGAGTCAATAGACATCCCTTGAGGTGCTTGGTTCAAATTGAGGACAACCGGATCGCCATCGGGGTCGCTGGTGACGATATTGTATTGATACTGCCGGTTAGCTGTGGCAACGAGAGGTGCTTTTGAGTCGATGCTAGGTGCTTGATTGCTGTTTTGGCTAGTAACGTTAATCGTGAATGTCTGCGTGACAGGAGTACCACGACCATCTGAGACTTTGAGGGTAACGGAATTAGCACCAAATTGGGCGGCGGTAGGTGTCCAACGGACTATCCCTTCCCTATCTACAGTCATGCCTGTGGGTGCATTGTCAAGGCTGAAGGTGATGGGGTCGCCATCTGGGTCAGTGACTTCGGCAATGTAGTAATAGTCACTGCCAAGGCGGATGCGATCGCGTGGGGTGGAGGTGATAATTGGTAAAGAATTTGATGAACTAGCACTTTTATCAATGATGTAGAGAGAGAAAAGAAATTCATCTTCAAGCTTGCCATCGCTGACAACAATTTGAAATTGCTGTTCTCCTAGTTGAGACTGATTAGGAGTCCAATTAAATAATCCTGTGTCTGGATTGAATGTGGCTTCTGCTGCTCCTGATTTTATCGTGTAGGAAAGGCGATCGCCTTCCGCATCTTGAGCTTTAAATCGGTATTGAAAAGGTGTTCCAACAACAACGGTATTAATGACAGGAGAGGCTGTTTTAACGGTTAAACCTGATAAGGCAATTCGCTGAAAACTCGTTGCACCATTATCATTGAGGCGAATGCGCTCAAGCTTTTCATCACGGAAGTCATCTGGTAGTAGAACAGTTTGTTTATCTAGACGATCTGGCGTATTATAGTCACCGATAGGAAGATTAACAACTTCTACAGTAGTCGTTCCATTAATGTTGTTTGTCCAAACCCACTGGTTATAGTCTCGAATATCAACATTGCCAATTAGGTTTTTCTGATAGTAAGCTCCATCTGAACCAAAGAACTCTAGGGAAGTATAACTATTCGGCCCTGATTGTCCCCAAAATGTATTTAGTAGGGTATGAAGTTCAGTAATCCCAAATAAATCGACATTAATATCTAAAGAACGTGGGTTAGTTCCAGTGGGAGCATCCACTTTTGGCAGAAAGACTCAAATAGCTAATAAACCATTGAGATAAGCACAACGAATAGAGAGGATGTGATTAACACTATCAACATTCCACTGTGCGCCAGAAATTTTAATCCTCGCACCAATTTGTTTAATAGCAGATTCAACTGCGCCAGAACCAATAGAACAAAGTTGTTCAGCCTGGTAATAGGCATAATTGACAAGACGAGAGCGATGTTTTTCAAGATAAGCAATGAAGTTCTTCGCTTGTTTACCTCGGCAATGAAGAAATAAAGCTTGAGTTTCTTCTATCTGACCTTGCCATAACAGCGTTTCAGCAGCTTTAAGCCGTTTTAAAGAACCACCAACTTTATAGAGATTTTCTTTGAGGTGATACCAATCCAAGATTTCCCAACGCTCAAAATTTTCTGTTTTACCAAACTCTTTGACTAGATTCCACACGCCATCATGACCATCCCCCAAGCACACTAACGGGTTAACCAGACGTTGGCTATTGACATAATCAACTAATGATTGGTTGTCATCAAAAAACGCACCATAGTAAATCCCTTGCAGACGAACGGTTTTATAGTCTCGCCAGTAACAGCCTGCTTTCGGTTTACCTCTGAGTCGGACTTTTCCTCCATCTACACTGACTTCTGAAACTGCTTGTTTTGCAAATGGTAGTTGAAAATCTTGTGACAGCACTAATTTTTGTTGCGTTGAGTGACCCACTTTGACTCCTGTCAATGCCTCAACTTCAATTTCTGCTTTTTGGTATGATTCGTTAGCTGACAGCCTTAAACAACACTTTTGAAGTAATGGACTTAACCGGGTTCTTGGCTTCAAACCCAGTTTCTGTAACTGTTTGGCTTTAAGAGTCAGTTCCCCCACTAAGCTTTTAATTTTCCTGGTTTTACCTACTTTTGTTCCAGTTTTTTGTTCGATAAAAAAAGGGCTATTTCTGGACTGACTAGTTCTAATATTTGACTCCGAACTGTTTTTTCTATACTTTCGAGGTCTGTCAGCTTACTTTTATCTGCTTCTTCATACAGTAGTGTTGACAATTCTTGTAAACAGGCTTTGATTCTTTCTTGTTTATCCTGGTTCATGGTAAGTCATCCACACTGTTTTATCTGTTGTTATATTCTCCCAGAACCTGTATATCTTCCAAAAGTGGATGCTCCCGTTCCAGTAGCATAAAAACTATGCCAAATATTGTTGCCATCTGTGGGAATATTGAAGGGAATGCCACCTAAAGTTAAATTATCTCCCTTGGGATATTGAGCATTAATCTGTTGTAAATTCCAGTTGTATTTAAAGCTGATCGGAAGATAATCTAAGCTAGAAGGTAAATTAACAAATACTGGAGCCGTGTTACTTGCAGCAACCGTTATTGGGAATGGTTGCAGAGCAATTCCTCCAAACCCATCTTGAACTCTCAATATGACATCGTAAGTTCCCGTCTGTTTGTTAGTGGGTTGCCAGATGAGAATTCCCGTAGTTGGATCTACTGCCATTCCTTCTGGTTTTACAGGTAGGTCGAAAGTGAGGCGATCGCCATCTGGATCTGTGGCTTTGACATCGTAGCGTAGGAGTTCTCCGACTGAGGCGATCGTTGGGGCTGCACTGGTAAATACTGGCGGTTTATTTGGTGTCGTTTCTCCAGTTTTTTGATTACCAAAATTGATGTTTTCAACGACTTCTCCTGCTTTTAAATTAACTGTATAAAAGTCAGGTTGTATGCCCACACCAGGAAAGGTCTGTTGATAACCACGGGGAATTACTTCTCTCACAATATAGTTTCCTGGGTTTAATCCAGTGAACTTGTATTGTCCTGTTTCATCGATATTTAAAGTATTCGGGTTATCAGATGTTGTTATTTGAGTTGGTTCATTTGAGTCTAAGAACTCATTATTATTTAAATCCAGATAAACATTGACACCTGCTAGTCCAGGTTCAATGAAATTATTTTTAGTACCAGTGATTCTGACATCATAGCCTGTACCACCTCCGTGATCTTCACGTAAAACTTGAATATAGTTTTTACCAGGAGCTAAATCACCTAAATCAAGCTGGTACTCACCAAGAATTGAAAAACCACTTGCTGTTGCACCTAATTTATATTGACCATTAACCCAAACAAAAATTCCATTGTCTACGCCAAAACTGGCTTTTACATCACTAATTCCTGCATTGCCACCATCAATTTCGTAGATAATAGCAGTTTCATCATTAACTGTCCAAGTTCCAGGGATTGATTGCAGACCACTCCAAGAACCATTACTAATAGCATTACCAGGGTTAGAGAGCCAACTCCCTAAGTTATTTACAGAACTAATATTTGGTGCTGTTGGAAAACTAAGTGTTGGGTCTCCTGTTGAGTTATTAGGCCCAGGAAAGTTAGCTGTCAAAGGATTATTAGGATTACCCGGATATAAATCACCTAACTTATTGTTATAGTAGCCTTGAGAAGAGTTATTAACTAGTTCTACAACAGGAGTGGTACTAACATCTCTAACTCCATTTCCATTAATATCATCCCATACAGTGCCAAGAATTTCATCCGCAGCAGTATTCAATGTTTCAACAAAAAAGTTTTGAGTATCAACCCCACCTCGTTTATCTTCTACTTGAACTGTAAATTCATACTTTCCAGGCTGTAACGATTGGGGATACCATAATAACTTGCCTGTTTGTTGATCAATCAGCGCACCTTCTGGGGCTTTTATTAGAGAATAATTTAAATAATCTTCATCAGGATCAACAGCTTTTACTTCATATTGATACGGAGATATACCTGTTGTTGCTAAAGGAAAGTTAAGTGTAAAAACTAGATCATTAAAATCTCTGTCGCCTCCATTAGCTAAATCTTCCCATGCAAATTGTGTCGTTCCTTTAACTCGGTCTATTATAGCGATTAAATGGTCAAATTTATTGTCTGGATTAGCTTGAGAAAAAGAGAAAAACGCTAATGGTTCTGTAGTAATTAGATTGTTGGGATTGAGAGAAACGAAGTTTGCAGTGGTATTATCTGCAATAATATAGAATCCATATAAACTACCAGCCTCTAAATTAATCTCTGTTTTCGCCCCAGCTTGCTGATTATTTCTAAATATAACCTGATAGTTATTTGAAGCTAGAGCTTTTTGTGAATATCCAGCATCATCAGGCAGTAAATTTCCTACCTGACCTTGAGCATTTAGTACCTTATAAATGCCAAATTCATTACGAAAACCGTCTCCGAAACCAAGTCCGCCAAAAATCCACTCAAAAGTTCCTTTGACTTGATTTCCAATCACGCCAGGAACTAAGAAAACTTGATCATTTTGAGAACCAGATACGGTTCCACTCAACAATAACTCTCTCGGAGGTTCACTGATAATTACAGGCGCATGATTTCCGTTTTCTGGTTGGGTCAAAATATTAAAAGTCTGTTCTGTTGAACCTCCTTTATCATCCTGAACCCTTAAAGTAACTTCTATTTCCCCGACTTGATTTGCAGGAGGTTTCCAAGTAATTAATCCCGTCTGTGTATCTATTAGCATTCCTTGGGGATTTTTTGCCAAAGAATAAGCCAAAGTATCACCATCTGGGTCAGTAGCAACTACCTGATACTTGTATTGCTGATTGACATTAGCATCAACAATAGGAGTAGATATAATCAGTGGTGAACGATTAGGTGGAGGTGTCATCACACCCAACACAAAATCCTGCTGGTCAACCCCACCCCTACCATCTGCAACTTGCACAGTTACGCTATAGTTCCCAACCGCACTAGCCGCAGGTGTCCAACTAATTTTACCTGTAGCTCTCTCAATTACCATCCCTTCAGGAGCTACTAACAATGAATAAGTTAGTATGTCCTTGTTGGCATCTTCCGCTTTAGCCTCATAAATATAAGGCTTACCGACCAGTGCTTCTACATCAGGGTCACTAACAAACTTAGGTGCGATATTTAACTGCCCTAAGAACACTAGTTCATAATCAAATTGCACCTGTTGGGGATGGAAGAAACTGATAGTCCGAGCTAGTGTCTGTTCGTTGGAGTCGAGGCTGCCATCAGCGACTAAATTGCTCAAATTGAAGAATGGCAACCCTTCAGGTGTGATTCCATCTGCTCCCACTACCTGCACAGATGGGTCACTCAAAGATTTTATGCCTACAACTAAGGGGGCATCAACTATATAAGTACCTACATTCTTAACTGCAATATCAGCATATAAAAGCTTAGTATCTTCATTAAATGATGTCCGCCGATATTCAGGGGTGAAACTACTGCTAACATCTGACAGTAGTTGAAAATTAATCTGTGAGTTAGCTGCTGCTATACTCACCTCTGGAGTGACGGCAACAGGTGTAATTCCTGCTGCTGGTGAGATTTGGATGTTACTTAAGCGGACTGTCGTATTTGTATCACTATCATTATTGACTAACCGGAAAATTACCTTTGCTGTTCCTGGTGCTAATCCTGCCAAATTCACCTTGACTGTCTGACCTTCTATAGTCGCGCCAGCAGCTAAAGCTACACCTTGACTCTCAGTGATATTCAAGAAAGCATCTCGATTAGCTTTAATGGTATGTACCAAAGAGTCACCCTGTGCATCCACTAAAGCAACTTCAAAAGCATCTTTGATACTATCTGGGTCTGTGGTATCAAAATTGAGGTCGCTATAAGTAAAGCTGAAAACTGATGTTGTCGCAGGGATAGTGATACTTTGCTCGTAATTCCTCAAGAAGAAGTTATCTTCTCGCAGCACAATTCCAGAGGAATTAACTGTCACATTTAAACTGTTAGTAGCAGTTAAAGCACCACCACTACCGCTATTACCCAAATCATTTACCGTGACGGTAATTGTATCGTTACCACTAAAACTGGGATTACCACGATAAATTAAACCCGTTAGTGCTTGGTTAATTGCAGTGAGAGTGCCAGTGAAAGTTAGACTACCGTCAGTATTACCATCGCCTGTGATAAAAGTAAGCTCAGTAGTTTGAACAAGAGTTAATACCCCCTGATTTGCAGCCACAGTTACCTGTAACTTTCCACTACCAGCATCGACATCGCTGATGCTGATGCCATTAATGATTAAATTGGTGTTCTCTGCAACGGATTGAGATTGAGGAAGAGCGATCGCCGGTGCTTCATTGACATTGGTAATATTAATATCAAAGGCTTTGTCAAAGAATAACCCACCAGCATCGGTGGTTCTCACACGAACACTATAAGCAGATTTAGCCTCAAAATTTGGAGATTGCTTAATTTGCAGTTTATTATTAGCGATCGCAAATGCAGCGTTATCTGCATCACCATTACCGGAAATTAAGCTGTAGCTATGAGTATCGCTTATATCTGGGTCTGTACTGCTGAATGTACCAATGATACTGTTAGCTAGGATATTTTCAGCGATCGCACTATTACTAATCTTCAAAGCAGTCGGTGCTTCGTTAACATTGGTAATGCTGATACTAAAAGCTTTATCAAAAAATAACCCACCAGCATCTTGAGTTCTTACCCGCACACTATATGCAGACTTAGTTTCAAAGTCTGGAGATTGTTTAATTCTCAGTTCATTACCAACGATCGCAAATGCAGCATTATCTGTATCGCCTGCACCAGTTACAAGGCTGTAAATATGAGTATCACCAACATCAGGATCAGTTGTGGTGAATGTCCCAATGAGACTATTCGCTAAAACATTCTCTGCACTACTTGCAGGATTCAGATTGAGATTTGTCGGTGCGGCGTTGACTGGTTGAATCAAGCGTTGGAATGTTTGACTAAACGTTCCTTGATTCCCTGCTAAATCTGTAGCTAATACAGTAAATAAATTACTTCCTGGAATCAGTGAGATATTAGCAAAAGTAAACTGTCCTAAATTATTGCTAGTGCTGCTAACTCCTATTTGTTGCAAGGACACAGCTAAATTCGCTTCTGTTGTCCCTAGCAAATTGACTTTCTCAAACTTCGTTTGCAAATCCCCTACTGGAGCAGAATCAAAGTTAGGGTCGAGTTGCAAGTTTAAAACTGGTGCAGTTGTGTCTAGAACAAAATTGAAGCTGTAGACACTAGAGATATTACCCTGATTATCTGTAGCTTGCAGTTTTAATGTGTATGCACCATCATTAAGAGTACCACCGTTAATTTGTCTTAACCGTGCAGAGGTCAAACTAAAACTGCCATCTGATTGTAGGGTATCGAAAATATTTGCTGTGACTGGCTGATTATTTAACCCAGCTTTTAAACTTACCAGACTGCTGGTTGTGGTGACTTTACCCTGAATTGTCGAGTCAAAGGTGAGGCGATCGCTTTCACTTACCCCTGTATCATTGACTAAACTAGCTTGGATTTGTGGTGGTTCTCCTGGGTTGGGAATGAAGTGATTGGGGTAGCTACTCAGGTCTGTTGGTGTGACTTTCTCTACATATATATATGGTCTAGCGGCTAGAGAACCTTTACCATCGCTATCTAAGAGAACGACTGTTCCACCTGTGTAATTACTGAATTGGATGTATCCATCAGCAATAGGATTAAATCCTTGATAGCCAAAACCACTCAATACTTGGCTGACATCAATAACATCCTGACGCAGTTCAAAATCTTTGATGGTATCGCCTGCATCCCTGATGTTTTGGTAAACGAATGTATCAGCACCCAATCCACCTGTAATTAAGTCTGCACCAGCACCAGCAATAATGCGATCGCTCAGTGCTGTACCTGTTAAAACATCACGTCCACTTGTACCAACAATTTCGTTAACCGATTGTTCTACCAGCAGGGTTTGACCATTAATTGTGACTATCTTGTGGTCATCTTCTGCTTTAATAGCTTGTAGTTGTGCTGGTGTTAATTCAATGCCATCAACTAGGGCTGCAAATAACTCTCCTTCATCTCCAGGAGTGTCAATGGGATTTAATTGTGAATCTAGATAATGTCCAATTTCTTCAGTCAGGACTTTAGCGATCACAGTTGTAGGATTCTGTGCTACAAATTCCTGTGCTAGATAAATTGTATTTGTCTGCTGACTAAAAGCACCTTGGGCTTGTAGTTCCTCACCTGTGACAACTTCTATGGCAGGTAAGTTGTGACCCTGAGCTAGATCAGTAATAATTGCGGTAGCTGTTTCTGCTTCCCACTCTGAGCCAAAGGCAAGTTGCAAGCTGTCAAGATAATTTGGCTGTTGCAGAAAATCACCAAAGGATTTACCCACTTGTAAAAGTGAGATATTGACAGCCTCTGCACTCACTACTGGTGATGCTCCCACCAGAGTATCTACTAGCGGATGTAACCCAGATAAAGGAGAGTTAACAGTGAAAGTCGATGATAGGGTGGTGGGCGCAAATATCGGAATATCGAGTTTTTCGACCCCCAGTAGACTAGAAGGCAGTCTTCCCAATTGCTCAGGTGACGGAAATAGATATTGATCCAAAAGTGGATATTGAGAATTGAGGTAGGAGTTACCTTGGTCAAAAATATTAAATCCGATATCCAT